>JAMXCY010000158.1 GCA_024543015.1 Candidatus Omnitrophota bacterium
CCTGTACCTGAGAATTCTCTAGAATGCTGCAAGAAGGTTACCGAAGATTGTCCTGTAGAAGCTATTGTCATAGAAGGGTAGATGAATGAAGTTTAAAGTTCAAAGGTCGTTTCTTGTTTTAATTTTACTTTCAGCTGGTTTAAGCGGTTGTGTAAATTTAAAGGCGCATTCACAGCGCAGAAACAGGCTTTTGGCTACTTCCGAAAGCAACCTAAAGGGGATGGGTAAGGTCGATCTGATCAAGGCCTTTGGCCATCCGCTGGCTACTTCCAAATCCGGCGTTTCCGAATGTTGGCACTATGCTCAGCCAAAGGCGATCTGGATTTGGTTTAAAGAAGATAAGGTTGACCATTGGGAAGTGGAATAGTTCATAGACAAAAAACAAAATCTATGCTCAATGAACAAAAAAAGGGGGGGAAAGAATGACAAAGAAAAAAATAGATATTCCTAAAGAAGTGGCAAAAATCTGGCAAGAGGCTAAAGCAAATTTAAAAGAGCTTGGCCAAAAAACCATGAGGCTAGCCCAAAAAGGGGAAAAAGAGGTTGTCCGGGCTTCAAAAATAGGCAAGCTTCAGCTAGACGTTGTCAGCATCAATCTAAAAAAAGAAAATATCTTCCGGCAAGCCGGAAAAAAGGCACACGAGATGTATGCCAAGAAAAAAGAGCTCCAGTCCGCAAAACTAACATCACTTTTTACTCAGATTGATAAATTGAATCAGCAGATCAAGGGTAAAAAAGCTAAAATTTCCAAACTAAAAAAGTGATGAAAAAGCTTATTGCTTGCGTAATAGTTCTCTCATTTATTTTAAGCGGCTGTGCTAATCTTGGCGGCCTGCTGAGCTTAGCTGCTGCCGGTTATGGGATATACCGAGCAGTTAAAAGCGACTAAAGCCATCGGGGCTTAAGATCCTGTTGCCATATTTATTTTTAAAAATGGAAAACAAAATTCCTTTATCCGTAGTAATCATTGCTAAAAACGAAGAAGTTAATATCAAGGATTGCCTGGAATCGGTTAAGTGGGCAAACGAAATAATCGTTGTCGATGATGGCAGTCAAGATAAAACAGTAGAGATTGCTCAAGGGTATACAGATAGGATTTTCCAGAAGAAGATGGATATCGAAGGCAGACATCGTAATTGGGCCTATAGCCAGGCCCGCAATAGCTGGGTCTTAAGCTTAGACGCTGATGAAAGAGTAACGCCCAAGCTAAAAGAGGAAATATCTAAGACAATAGCTGATCCTGGCGAATTTAAAGGCTTTGCTATCCCGCGAAAGAACTATATCGGGAATTACTGGCTTCGATATGGCGGCTGGTACCCAAGTGCCCAATTTAAGCTATTTAAAAAAGAAGATTTTCGCTGGGAAGAAGTAGAGGTACATCCCAGGGCTCTTTTAGATGGAGCCTGGGGAAAACTAACTGGCGATATCATTCATTATTCTTATAAAGACTTTGAGGATTTCTTAAATAAGATGAACAAGCAAACCACCTTAGAAGCTGTAAAATGGCTAAAGGATAAAAGACGGATGGGCTTAACTCGCGCCCTGCGCCGTAGCTTGGACCGTTTTTTACGCAGTTACTTGCGCAAAAAGGCATACAAAGACGGATTTACAGGATTTATGGCATCTATCTTTGCCGGGTTTTATCAAATATTAAGCTATGCTAAATATTGGGAATTGACTAAAAAGAAAAATAGTTCTATTTAGGAAATTTAAATGAAGAAAGTTTTAATGTTAATAATACTTTTTATACTTTTAGGAATAATGGATGCCCGGGCCGAAGATGTCTTTACCGAACATTCTTGGGACTTGGGAACGGAAATCTCATATATTAAATATGAAGAGCCGGATGTAATGGAAGAAAAAGGAGCGATGTATGGAATAGTAGGCTCTTACACTTCTTACGGTGCTTTTATGTCAAGGTACTTTATGTTAAAATTAGAGGGCAAGGCCAGTTGGGGGCAGGTCGATTACGAAAATTCAGGAACATTAGATTCTATAGATGATTATATGTTAGAGTTCAGAGGCCTTTTTGGCCGCAGCTGTAGTGTCTTAGACGGCACTACAATCATTCCCTATCTTGGCTTTGGGTATAGATATTTAAATGATGATTTAACTGGAACTACTTCAACAGGAGCAGTTGGATATGAAAGAGAATCTAATTATTACTATAGCCCAATAGGTATAGAGGCCCTTACTACATTAGAGAACGATTGGTCGATGGGTATAGTTTTAGAGTACGACATCTTTTGGAAGGGTATCCAGAAAAGCCACTTAAGCGATGTCAACTCATCCTTCAATGATTTGGAAAACGACCAAAACAAAGGTTATGGTATTCGAGGTTCGATAAAATTCCAAAAAATAAGTGAGGAAGTAGATTTTACAATAGAGCCATTTATCAGATATTGGAATATCGAAAAGTCGGAAGAGGAAACCGTTACATTTGCCGGAGCAATTTTCGGTTATGGATATGAACCAAAGAATAACTCAATGGAAATCGGCGGTAGGTTTACAGTAAACTTTTAATAACAAGATGTTCGATTTGTTTGAAAAAAGATCGAAATAAAAGATTGAGAATAATAATGACGAATAAGCTAAGATC
>JAMXCY010000159.1 GCA_024543015.1 Candidatus Omnitrophota bacterium
GGAGGAGAAGAGATGAAGATTCGCCTGATACTGCTGGTGGCCGATTTGGCCATCATTGCCGCTGCCGCTTTTCTTTCATCGCGGTGGTTTGGTTTAGATTTCTTCGCCAACTGGCGTCTTTATATTCTTTTTTTTGGGGTCAAGATTTTCTTTTTTATTCGGGCAGGACTTTACCATGCTATTCTCCGTTATGCTGGCCTTCCTTTGGCGGCAACGATCCTCAGGACAACAATCCTTGCCTCTTTAGTCGTATTTTTTCTCACCTACTTGATTACAGGAAGTCACATTTCGATCGGATTCTTTGCAATGGATTACCTGATTACTACTTTTCTTGTTGGTCTGGTCCGCTTTGCCCCCCGCTACTTTTTTGAATCCTGGAAAGAGGTTGGAACAAAGAGAACCCTTATTTACGGTGCCGGACACCTGGGTGAAGAAGTGGCCAGAAAACTCCTCCGCGATCCTGGAGAGCGTCGTTTGGTGGGTTTTCTTGATGACAGACCATCCAAAATTAGCAAGAGGGTTCACAATTTGCCAATATACGGCCCTATTTCAAATCTGAGTTCTATTTTGGCTCGCAATCGGGTTTCGGAACTTATTATTGCAATTTCTTCTTTAGATGGAAAGATTGTCCGGAAAACGATCAGAGAGTGTCGTCAAAATCACGTTCTGTGTCGTATTGTTCCTACTTTCAGTGATGTGTTTAACAAAGAAATTAATATTAAGGATATTGATATTACTGACCTCTTAAAGAGAGAGCCAAAAGATTTAGACGAGCCTCAGATTCGAAAATTTATTAAGGGAAAAGTTATTCTTATCACTGGCGCAGGAGGTTCTATTGGCTTTGAGCTTGTGAGGCAGTGTATTCACTATGGTGCCAAAAAGTTGATTCTTGTCGACCACTCCGAATTCAGCCTCTACACCTTACAAGAAGATTTCTCGGCGAGCTCCATACCAATAAGGTTTTGTCTCATGAATGTTACAGAGAAGCGTAGCCTAGAAAGCATTGTTAGAGAGGAGGCCCCGTCCACTTTCTTTCATGCTGCTGCTTATAAACATGTTCCCATTGTCGAAGAAAGTCGCTTCGAAGGACTTTATAATAACGTTTGGGGAACGATCATTACTGCGCAACTCGCAGAACAGTATGCTGTTGATAAATACGTTCTCATCTCCACAGATAAAGCTGTTCGCCCTACAAGTGTTATGGGGGCTAGCAAGAGAATTTCTGAAATTTACATCCAAAATCTTAATTCAATGAGTAGAACTGAATTTATTGCTGTCCGGTTTGGCAATGTTCTTGCTAGTTCTGGAAGTGTTGTGCCAAAATTTATTGAGCAAATCAATAAGGGGGGGCCGGTGACAGTGACTCACCCCGAGGTTACTCGATATTTCATGCTGATCCAGGAAGCTCTCCAGCTCATTTTACAGGCGGCTAGTATCGGAAACGGCGGTGAAATTTTTATTTTAAATATGGGAGCGCCAGTCCGAATTGCCGAAATGGCTGAGGACCTCATCTTCCTTTCAGGAAGAAGTCCCCATAAGGACATTAAGATCAATTATACGGGTCTTCGCCCTGGTGAGAAACTTTATGAAGAGCTCCTCATTGACGATTCCGAAAAAAAGACCCAGTATGAAAACATCACCATTGGTCAGGCTCGTTACCTTGATTGGGATTCTCTCAACAAGAACCTGGACGATCTCCTTCATGCCATAAAAAGAAGAGATCATCATGATCTTCTCCTGCGCGTTAAGCTTCTGGTGCCAGAGTTTAGTTCTTCTTCTCTCTGGGAGAGCACAGCGGGAACATCGGAATCCCATAAGGTCATTCCCTTTCAATCAGTGAAGTAAGATGGAATATAAGGCTCCTACTATCGGTCTGCCAGCACTACTGCTTCATCTTTTTCGGCACGTCAGTCGCCGCCGCCGTTATCAGTTCCTGCTGTTACTGGGTCTTACGTTGGTGAGTTCCCTGGCGGAGGTTGTCAGTCTGGGGGCCGTCATACCATTCATCGGGATTCTCACTCAGCCGGAAAAGGTGTTTAATTATCCTTTAGTTAAAGGATTTGTTCAGGGGCTTGGTATTTTGTCGGCAGCAGACTTGGTACTGCCCCTTACCATCGCCTTTGCCGCGGCGGCGCTGCTGGCCGGGGGGTTGCGTCTGTTGTTGCTATGGGTTGGCATTTGGATTGTAAAGGCAACTAGCGCAGATTTTAGCGTTGAGGTTTATCGCCGTACGCTTTATCAGCCTTACTGCGTGCATGTGACTAGAAGCAGTAGTGAAATTATCAGCGGTATCTCCCTCAAGGTGGATAATGTCTCAACTATTTTAGCCTCTCTAGTGAGCATGGTTACGTCAGCTGCCTTGTTTGTCTCCATCTTGGCAACATTACTTGTGATTGATCCGGTGGTAGCTATGGTGGCATTGATAAGTTTTGGGACTTGTTATGTGATTATTGCCTGGCGAACACATCGCCAATTAGCACGTAATGGTCGATGTGTTGCGCAAGAACAGACTCTGGTCGTCAAATCCTTGCAGGAAGGACTCGGTGCTATTCGCGATGTGCTCTTGGACGGTACCCAGGCGACTTAC
>JAMXCY010000160.1 GCA_024543015.1 Candidatus Omnitrophota bacterium
AGGTTTCTTGGGATTTTTTAGGCTGAGCTTGCCTGGCGTTTTCATTCTATCCACTTCAGTCGCACAAGCGTGTTCATAATTATGGCTCTCAACTGCTTTTCAATCTTGTATTTTTTGAAGCAATAGTCAAGGGTGTCAAACAGCGTCTTATCCGGGCTTCTTCTTGCGGCCGCGCGCCAGTCGGCAACCATTTCCATGATGTCTATAAGCGTCATACCATTGATGCCATCCGCGTGAAATCCTGTATGATGGCTATTGTGCTTGTAATGGTGATCTATCGCCGGCTTAGTCGCGTCAACGCATTCCTGGTACTCTTTGCTTCCGTAGTTGGCTTTCTTAAACTTGTCTCGCGTGGATACGAAGGCGTCAAACTCGAAGGCTTGCAGCTTTGTCCTATCGTGAGTGAGGCCCCTGCGCGTAAGTTCTCCTGTCATAATTTCCAGGTTTTCCCTGACTTCGGAAATGTGCAGGATTGTATCGGTTAAAAAATCTAGATCGTTTCTCATTATCGCAGATCCCCCATTTCAAACTTTGTCGGGCACTCCCGCCGCCCTTTTGCTTTCTGATAGTTCCTCCGGCATTCGTCTGTTATGACATGGCCGTACCGGGAATCCCGGTAATACAGCCTACTGCGCAAAGACATGTCGCCGTATACCTGCTTCCTAATCTTCTTGGCTTTTGAGCCTCTCATTTTTCCATGCCTCCCCTATTTTCAAAACCGCCTCCCACACAAAATCGGTTCCATAAAGTTTAAAAATGTCTGAATGTCGTTCGTTCCACCTATCGTCTACCTCCCGTAGACCTAGAGATCCATAACCTTCCCCTAAAGCCCATACCATGCAATCGTCTATTTCACTTACTGTAAAGCCTTGTTTTAATAAAATTGTTTTGTAGTCGTTACTCTCGGCGGCTTGATATAATCCCGCGATCGCAAAAGATATAATGAGCATTACAAGAATAGCAACTCCGGCAATTTTAGCTTTGTCTCTCATGGCTCCACTTCCACTTAAAAACTATTTTGAAATACTTTTGCCGCCAATCGCTCTTTATCTCTTAAAACATCTTCATCAGTAATGCTTTTGTTAGAAATTGCGACAATCTCATCTCTACGGAGAAATAACATCCGCTTCCCCTGCCTCAGCTCATATGGCGTTCCAAAGCGCCTCTTAAAATGCACCAGATCCCCCACCTTTATCCCCCAGGGCTTCTCTTTGCCCTTTACGAACGGCGGCAGGCCTACTGCAAGGCATATGCCGCGCGTGGGGATCTCTTTCGTTACCCTTGCAAGGTATAGACCGCTTTTCGTTTCCGGTTCATTTCCAATAATCTCTACTAAAATCTTACCGCGTAGGGGTTTAATATTCACTCAATAACCTCGTTCCATTTTCTGTTTCGACCACCTAATCAATAAAAAACAAGCAGCAAATCCAACAACAAAACCTAATGCAAAACTCATTTTTCTACCTCCTTAAATCGTTCCACAAGCTTTGGTAAATAATATACTCCATAAGTTTCGTTATCTTTTGTCTTAAAGTAAATCCAATCTTCCGAAATATAGGCAGCAGCCCCATCAGTGCAACTCATAAGAACTTCGCCATCGCCTGGGTGCCACACTTCTACGTGGGAATTGCTTTTCTTTGTTACCGAGTGAATTAAAAGAGTTGCTGTAAAAATTGTGAGAATTAAACCTATCGCAATTACAGTTATTGCTTTTCTTATTTGTGCCTCCATAAGTATACCGACAAGTCTCATCCTTTTACTGTCCATATTTTATATAGGGTTTTAACATCATGTCTGACAAATACCCCTCAAGTTCAGAAATTATCAATCTTCCGATAGTATCTAAATCTTTTTTGGTAAATACAGGGGCCGGAGGCTTAGTTATGGATCCGACAGCCATTTCTTTAACTCTAGATGAATGGTAATCGTAAATAGTTTGCCTAACAAGTCCATTTATTACACTCATTTCAAACCTCCTTTCCCAAACAATAGATTTCCTTCAGCGCCCACAGTCGCTCACCCTCATGGTCTACCGGCACACCCTCATGCCGCACAAAGAGGAGCTTATCCCCTATCCTGAGGCTCTTATCAGGATATTCCGGACCCACCGCGCGCACTTCCCCCCACATCTTGCCCGAGTACTGCTTTGCCTGATCCGGCACATAGAGGCCCTGCATTTTTTCCGCATACACGATTTTTACGATAACAATATCTCTGGTTGCCTTCAGTGACATAGTAATACACTCCCAAATTTATCAGATAAAAACAATATCTCTTACCGCTCGTAATACATTTTCCATAGCATCTCTATCCCTATTCCTGCTTCTTTTCCCAATATCCACAATTCATCAAACTGTTCTTTGTTAAGCCCTCTATCCTTTCTCCAAAATTCCCATGTTCTACTTTTCAAATCAATTATGTATTCCGTTGTATAGAATTTATCAGGGTAAATTTTATAACTTGTTGCGGCCGGACACATAGCTATGCTACGGTGCTTTATGAATGTTAAATAGAATTTACTAAGAAGAAACCCATTGTGAGGGATAAGC
>JAMXCY010000161.1 GCA_024543015.1 Candidatus Omnitrophota bacterium
TGATGGCCCAGAAACTGCCCTCCTGAAAGGATATCGTCACTCCGGCAAGAGCGTTTACCTGCTCAGCTCCCATCGGATAAATTTTGTGTGCGTTTTCGAGCCTGACTATATCATCCTGCCTCTTGGGCAGTGATTCATTATCCATCTAATTGTTTTTCCCCCTAAACTGTTTCTTTAGTTTCTCTCTTTCTTCCGGAGTCATCTTTTCATATTTCTCTCTCATCTTTTTTCTTTGCTCATCGGTCATATTTTCCCTGCCTTCTCTTTGATGCTGTCTATTTCTGGGCCTTTCTTTTTTTTCTGTGTCTCTGTCGTCTGCCTGAACACGGGGTTCGGAAGTTTGACCGGCGGGTTTGTCACTCGATGCCTCAACGCCAATTCCAGCCGAACTTAAAGGCGGAGTAAGCAATACAATTTCGCCTGCCTTTAGACCGCTTAAGATTCGTATCATCATGTTATTGTCCAGACCAATTTTTACCTTGCGAGGCTCAAAGCTTTTGCTGTTTGAGACATAAACCGTCGGCTCACCGGCAACTCTCAAGACCGCCTGAATCGGAACAAAGATAGCATCGTTATATTTTTCTATAATGATTTGAGCTTTGCAGCTCATGCCTGTACGAAGAGCTTCATCGTTACTGTCCAGAAAAATATCCGTGTTATAAACTTTCAAATCCGGATTCATCCACATGCTCTGCGCATCGGGCAGCGGAGCAATATGGGTGACGTGGCCTGTAAAAATCTTACCTGGCAGTGCGTCAACGGTAATTGTTACAGGCAGACCAGGATTTATTTTTTTCAGGTTGGTTTCATGAATATTGACTTCTGCTTTCATCGCCGAAGCCGTGGGAAGATAAATCAATTCCTGTCTTTCACGCACATCCTGACCCTCATCCAGCGGTTCTGTGCTGCCTCGCCATCCACCCCTTTTGGCACTGGTCGCATATATTACCAGCCCATCAGCAGGCGCATAAATCTTTGTTTTTATTATCTGCTCTCCAATTTTTTCAAGCTTGTCTTTTTGCCGCTTAAATTCAGACTCTCTTGCCCTAAGATCAGCTTGTGCCTGTATGATGTCAGCTTTGCTCTTGCGTGTTGTCCGCTCAAGAGCCATCCCCGCCTGTTTCGCATCGCTTTCGAATTGCCTGAAATTTCTTTTATAAGTAAAATTCTCCAGCAAATTCAAATCGTTCTCTGTGAGCTCCAAATCCAAAGCCTTTCTCGTCACTGCCAGTTCATCAGCTTCGAGTTCAGTTTTTGAAATATACTCTTTCTCCGACAGCTTCACGGACCATTTTAATTGTTCCTTGGCGCGGGTCAGTTCTTCTTTTGTAAGAGTTATTCTGGCTTGTGCTTCTTTTAGCTGATTCGGATAATCACCTTCGATATATTTTTCCAGGTCCTGATCTGCAAATTCAAGTTTAAGCTCTGCCTTATCAATGTCACTCTCTGCCTGATTTTCAACAACCGCCAGATTCTCTCGCGCGCGAATAAAAGAAGCCTCTGCGTTTTGCACCCGAATTTCCTGGTCGATTTTGTTATCGAGTAGAGAACTGGAATCAAGCTCGACAAGCAAATCTCCTTTTTTAACGCGTGTCCCTTCCGGAATTAGTGAAAGAATTGAGGTCCTGCCTTCGACCTCACTTTTTAAAATGATTTGTTCGCGGGCTTTAATGGTACCCGATTCAGTTACGCTGATTATCAACGGGCCGCGCTGGACCTTGAAGGTGATATTATTGCTTAATAAAGGATTGCTGCTTTTTTTCGAGGCGGTATTTATAACTACCATACCGATTAAAACTATCAGCAACACAACTGCTATTATCTTAAATAGATTTTTTTTAAGGATATCGATCATATTTTCATCATTAGCCGTTTATGTACACACACCCCTCCAGTTTCGGTCTGGGTTTATAAAATACCTTTCCATTTCCAAGTTACCTATTTTAACATACTGGCCCGGCAAATGCAACCGTTTTTACTCTAAGTGTTTGTCAAATCAACCCTTATAGCCTGGCAAATCTCCTGCCTCAATCAGCCGGAATATACCTTTGGAAATGCTAATTTATACCTTTAGTCTTAACCAAAAATTAAGACGTATACAACCACCCCTTTATTGCAGTTTTTTATGCCCGTTTAAATCCTGGATTTTTGTTATGATATGCGATAATGTAAAAACTATTAAGGTTTTAGGCTTATGAAAAAGTGCCCATTTTGTGCAGAAGAAATTCAGGACGAAGCTATAAAGTGTCGTTATTGCGGCGAGTTTCTTGATAAAACCCCTAAGCCCCAGACAAAATGGTTTTTTGGAACCTCTACCATTGTAATTGCACTGCTGTGCTTTGGCCCACTGGCCCTGCCCCTTGTATGGTTTAACAAGCGTTATAGAGTAATTACAAAGATTATAATTACGGTCGTGGTCATAGTAGTTACTTTCGGGATATTATATCTTGCGGTAAATATGTACCTCCAGATGATAGAACAAATTAAGGAAATGGGAATTAATTAATCCCG
>JAMXCY010000162.1 GCA_024543015.1 Candidatus Omnitrophota bacterium
CTTTTGCGAGACGCTGGAAATACTAATCTTATGCTGACCCAAAATCCCGGCAACCTTAGCTAAAACACCCGGGTGGTCAATAGCCATAAAACGGATATAATAGCGAGATATAATTTCTTCAATCTTGCGGATGCTGCGGATACTGGTTTTATAAACAAATTGCGGCTTGCCAACCTGCGCATCTTGCTTAAGCTCCTCGACTAAATCAGCGATGTCGCTAATTACCGCGCTGGCTGTGGGAAACCTGCCCGCGCCTTTACCGTAAAAGACCTGCTCACCAATCAGGTCTGCGCTGACATAAATGGCATTATAAATCCCGTTCACCGAAGAGAGCAGATGCTCGCTGGGAATCAACGTTGGCTGGACCCTCAACTCCAACTCATCTTTTTCGCGTTTGGCGATAGCCAGCAGTTTAATCGTATATCCAAGTTCCCGGGCATAAATAATATCGTTCAGCGAAACTTCGGTAATCCCTTCTACATGAATTTTATTCAGCGCTACCCAGCGGCCGAACCCCAGGGCTACCAAAATTACCAGCTTATGCGCAGAATCTATGCCCTTCAAGTCCAAAAAGGGCTTTCTTTCCGCAAAACCGTTTTGGCGGGCTACTTTTAAGGCCTGGCGAAAGTCCCAGTTCTCGCAAGACATTTTAGAAAGAATATAATTGGAGGTGCCGTTGACAATTCCGTATATCTTCTCCAAGCGGTTAGAAATCAAACTTTCGCGCAAGGCTTTCACTATCGGGATGCCGCCGCCAACGCTGGCTTCAAAGTAAACCCGGCGCTTATTCTTCTTGGCCACCTTGAAAATTTCTTCTGCGCATTCGGCTAAAAGCGCTTTATTGGCGGTGACTACGTGTTTCTTATTGTTCAAGGCCTGGATAATGATTTCTTTAGCCGGGTGTATCCCACCAATCAACTCCAGCACAATTTTGATCTGCGGGTCATTTAAAATCTGTTTTACATCTCTAGTTAAAACTGAAGGGCTCACCTGCACAATCCTTTTACGCCGCAGGTTAATATCACAGACTTTTTTCAGATGAATCCGTACTCCCAGTTTTCTGCTTAGAAGATTAGCGCGGTTTTTTAAAACCTTTACTACGCCGCTTCCAACGGTGCCAAAGCCAACCAAACCAATATCTATTCTTTCCATTTTTTATCTTCCTTTATTCATTTAAATATAACTGCATAAATTTGCTTAATGCTTCTTCCTGCTCCTGTTGGAGATTGACAAATTTAACTCCAATTGCGTAAACTATATTTTGCCTGATTTCATTACAAGATACTACCTCGCCTTCAAGCTCAATTGTTTCTTCTGCGGTAGGTAACTTCAATTGAATATCCAAAATAGTCTTTGTAGCGAATGGACGGCTAGCGGTCAAAGCCATCCCTTGTTCACTTAGATCTTTTGCCTGGCATATATCCACTCCGGCTTGCGGCAAATCCCTAGAGCTATACTGAACCGTAACGCCCTTTTTTACCCGGGGAAACTTCCTTTTTTCCTGAGGCTCTTCCTTTTTCTCGTGTGAGTTATTTTTCTTACTTTTATCGGTCATTTCGCATATCCCTCCTAAAACCCCTTTTTGGGTTCAAGGGACAACATTCTTTATGGATTTCCAGCTTATTTAGTCGGGACGGCCGGATTCGAACCGGCGACCCCTTGAACCCCATTCAAGTGCGCTAGCCAAACTGCGCCACGTCCCGTTCCAAAATACTTCTAAGCGTTGCGTTATTACAAAACTAACGCCATATGGCAATATGTAGTGCTTAATCTCAACCGTTATTGGTATTTTGGAACAGACGCGTCCCTCTTATGCAGACGCATCCTTCCAAATTTAAGCTTTATTATACTCGTTTTTAGGGGTGTTGTAAAGGGGGATTTTTGAAGGGAAAATTTGTTTTAGCCGTATGTTCAAGCCTGGCTTCTTAAACAGACTTCGCGTTTTGGGGTGGGCAACCTACCTCATACTCTCTATTTCCTTTTCACGATTCAGGACTTTCCTGTTAATACCTTGAATTTTCTTTCTGATACTATCTAAAGTTGTTTGGCGACTTGAAGTGTTTATGTCTTGTTCTAATAACAATTTTTCGGTTTCTTTATCAACGGAGGGTTTGCGCGAATAAGCATCTGCCATATACCAGATAGCGCCAATTATTGCCAGAGTTAAAAGGAGCCCCATTAGCGTAAAGAAACCTCCTTTAGATTGCCAAAACCGATTTCTTTTCATTTAACCCTTCCTCCTTCCGTCCTCTTCGGATAGGTGAGTCATTTTCTATATTTCACCACGTGATACACAACTCCACTAAATAAAATAACATTCATAATTGCA
>JAMXCY010000017.1:0-12269 GCA_024543015.1 Candidatus Omnitrophota bacterium
TCCTCTTGTAATGGTTAACTTTTGAGCAACGTTTCTTCCAGCGCGCGGGGTGCATTGGCGCCGTAAATAGTTTCCCAGCGATCCAGGATTAATAACTTAAGAGCATAAATTATCAGGAAGTCTAAATCGAAGTAATGACCTAGGGCCGACTTCTCCAGAAAGTGCCATCTTTCCCGGTCAAGCATCCTTTCGCCTTCTAAGATTGAGGGATTACGGTAAGCGTTCATGGCGATATGGACAAGAGAAAAGTCCTCGTATTCGCTCTCGCGGATATAGTTAAGGAAATCCACATGCCTGCGCGCAGCTCGGATCTTAACCAGCTCATTCCTTAGAGCCGTATCAAAGTTCTGCCATCTTTTTAAAGTCAGCTGGCTACTTCTTTGGCCATACTCTCCGGAAATAGAAGCTGCCTTCAGGATATTGATATCTCCGCCGGATATGAGGTCTTGGCAGGCCTGGAGCAATTTGCCGAAGGGAAAAGGGGGCTTCATGGTAAAATGAAGCATGGGTAAGCTGGATATTAAATAGATATAATAGCTTAATCTATCGACCACTTTTCTGCGCGTCTTTGCCGCCGGAGACTGCCTGTTTCAAGATTTGACTTAGCTTCGGCTTAAGGTATAAGCCAATGTATTCGGCAAGCCCCCTATCTGTAAAATCATAATGGGAACTGCCGCTGTCGTAACTGATCAGAAATCCGGCGTGGATATCTTCCGATGTTTTCAGGGTTATGCCCTTCTTTATTTCATCCTTTAGCTTGCTTAAGAAACTTTTTTCTATCTTCTCCAGGTCTTGCTTATTCAGTTCCACTATTATCCCAACCGGCCCTTTGCCGCCGGAACTTTCGATCAGGCCAGCGATAATTTTACTTAATTCTTGGGGCGGAAGTGCCCGGCGAACGTCAGAGAGAATAATCCTATCAAGCACGGCTTTAATCTCTTCTCTTAGGTCCAGAAGCAAGTCTCTGGCTGTTTGTTCAAGCGAAGCCCGACCGCTATCTTGCATTCTGGCAATTTCGTCTTTAGCTTTGGCAATAAACCCGGCTGCTTCTTTTCTCGCCTTTTCGATAATCACCTGGGCCTGTTGCCCGGCCACGCTCTCTATGTCTCTGGCTTTATCTTCAGCGGCCTGAACGCCTTCTTGTTGTATCTTCTCAATAAGACATTTGATATCTTCAGTCATCTATCTCTCCTTGAATCAATTCCATTCTTTGTAGACATAATTATATGTTATTTCTCGGGTAAATGCAACTTATTTTCGTTCTCCGTTTCACTCAAAGATTAGGACGATCCTGAGCAAAGCGAAGAATCTCGTGAGCCAGGTTTAACCAGCGGAATCTTCTTTTTACATAAAGGGCATTCTTCTGGTCTAAAGGTTGGGGCAGCGATTTTAATCAGACTCTTAAAATCCACTCCAAAATTAACGTCGCCTTTGCTTCTATCCACCAGGGCACAAACAGCGATAACTGTGGCACCGCTAGCTGTTACCACTTCGATTACCTCTTTTACTGATCCGCCGGTGGTAATCACATCCTCGGCAACTAAAACTTTATCTTCAGGCAAGAGCTTAAAGCCGCGTCTGAGACACATTTTCCCGGCTTCTCTTTCGGTAAAAAGTGCTCGCACGCCTAAAGCCCGGGCCAACTCATAGGAAAAAATAATTCCACCCATTGCCGGGCCAATAACCGCAGTAAGCTTATCTGCTTTAAAATTCTCCGCCAGAGGCCGACACAACTTCTGTGCAATCTGCGGATTTTCTAACACCAGGGCACACTGCAGATATTGGCCGCTATGCAGGCCGCTGGAGAGCAGAAAATGGCCTTCTAATAATGCCGCGGCCTTTTGGAAGATTTGCAGGATTTCTTTTTGGTTCATCCTATTTCCTCAAGTATTTTCTTAGCTTGAGCCAAGGGATCTGGGCTTTGAGTAATCGGTCGGCCAACCACAATGTAACTAGCTCCGGCCATGACTGCCTCTTTAGCCTGCATTGTCCGTCTCTGGTCATCGTTCATCGGGCCCGATGGCCTGATCCCCGGGGTAACAATAATGAAATCCTCACCCAGGCTCTGGCGGAGTATAACTGTTTCTTGCGGTGAAGCCACCACACCATCTAAGCCCGCTGCTTGAGCCATCTGCGCCAGGCAGAGCACTTCTTCGTTCACGCTGGCGGATAGACCGATCTCTTCCAGCGCACCCTTATCCAGGCTAGTCAGAATAGTGACGCCTAATATTTTAGCGCTCGAGCCTACGTGGTTGCGCGCCTGGACCGCTGAGCGCAACATCTGGCTTCCACCGAGAGTGTGCACAGTAATCATTAA
Source organism: Candidatus Omnitrophota bacterium (assembly GCA_024543015.1). Taxonomy (GTDB): domain Bacteria; phylum Omnitrophota; class Gorgyraeia; order JAFGHF01; family JAFGHF01; genus JAMXCY01. The sequence continues at coordinate 2,318 of JAMXCY010000017.1, forward strand.
TGGCTTGTATCGGCAAGCCGCTTCCATAGCATGGCTAACGGTGTTGGGAATATCATGGAATTTCAAATCCAAGAAGGCCTCAGCCCCCTTTTGTTGAACCACTTGTAAAACTTCAGGACCGCAGGCAGTAAAAAGTTGGCTGCCTACTTTAAAGATCTTCACTATCGAGGAAAGTTGGTCGATTAGCTTTTCAACAACCTGAAGTTCATCCGTGTCTAAAGCAACAATCAGTTTAGCGCTCATGCTTTTAAGGACCCCACCAATTGTTTAATGTTTTTAATCTTATTCTTATTCAAATAGTCCTTAATACCGGCGATGATTTCCACGCTCACCCGGGGATTAACGAAATTGGCTGTGCCCACTGCCACAGCAGTTGCCCCGCAAACAATAAATTCTAAGGCATCCCGCGTATTCATAATTCCGCCCATGCCAATAATGGGTAGTTTTGTTGCTCTAAAGACCTGCCGGAGCATCCAAAGGGCCTGCGGTTTTATCGCCGGGCCACTTAAACCGCCTGTGGTATTGCCTAATATAGGCTTTCTTGTTGGCAGATCCACGGCCATCCCGAAGAAGGTATTGACTAAAGAAAGGATATCACTTCCTGCTCTCTGCGCAGCAGAGGCAATGGCGCTAATATCGGTTACATTAGGGGAAAGCTTGGTAATCACGGGTAAGCTGGTTGCTTTCTTTACAGCCTGGACAACGCGATAGGTGGCTTGGGGGTCCTGGGCAATCAAGCCACGCTTACCTAAATTCGGACAGGAAATATTTAATTCCAGGGCAGCCACTGACTTAATGCTGCTTAAGCGCCGGGCAATACGCGCAAATTGGGCCGGTGTATCTGCGGCTATGCTGACAATGATCGGGACGCCTATTTTTCTTAAGCTGCTCAGTTTTTTATCGATAAAGGCTTGGAGTCCGGGATTCTCCAGGCCAATGGCATTAAGCATCCCTGAGTAAGTCTCACAAAGACGCGGTGGGGGATTGCCTTTTTGGGCCTTTAGAGTAATAGTCTTGGTGACTATTGCCCCTATTTTTTTAAGAGAAACCAAATCTTGGTATTCCCCAGCGTAGCCAAAGGTTCCTGAGGCCACAAGTAAAGGATTCGCCAGCTTTAATTTGCCCAGCGAAACAGAAAGATTAGGCATAATTTATTTTTTGTTTTTTATCATCAAGAGAGTTAAGGTGATAGCAAAGAACAAACAGGCAACGCTAAATTTCCAGAATGTGCCAGCAGAGAATACATCCGGAAAATATCCATAGCCAATGCCCATTCCCACAATAAAGGTTATTGCCGACAATATAATCAGAACATTAATTATTCGGTCGATCATTTATTTTCACCCCCTTTAGCATTGAATTTCTTGAAGATTAAATACCGGTCCGTCTTTACAGACTTGTTTGTAGCCTTGTTTTGTTTTTATGGCACAACCTAAACATGCGCCTACACCACAGGCCATATTTTCTTCCAAGGAGCCATAAGCAGGAATGCGAAAATTCTTGGCCAGGCGTGTTATTTCTTGAAGCATGGGCTTGGGGCCACAAGCATAAATAGTTGACAGTTGACAGTTCTTAGTTGACAGTAAAAGCTTCTTTAGTAAATCAGTGACTAAACCTCTGTAACCGAGGCTGCCGTCGTCGGTAGCAATGCGGACTTTAGCACCTAGTTTCTTAAAATCTTTTGCGCACAAAACTTCTCTTTTTGTTCTGGCCCCAATTAAAACCGGGCAACTCCTTTTACCCACCCCTGCTTCTGCTAAGGCCAGAAGCGGCGCTACTCCCATTCCTCCGGCCACCAGTATAGTTGACAGTTGATAGTTGATAGATGATAGCTGAAAGCCGTTTCCCAGAGGGCCAAGTATATCTATTTTATCACCTTTTCGTTTTTTTGCCAAAAGATTTGTGCCTTGGCCGATAACCTTATAGAGAATCTCGAAACTGCTTCGCTTAAGGCGGTGAAAACTAAACGGCCGCCGCAACAGCGGTTCGATACTGTTGCGGCAACGCACGTGTACAAATTGGCCGGGGCGCGCCTGTTTTACTACGCTCGGCGCGCCTACCTCCATCTTAAAATAATCTACCCCGACTTTTTTATTGGCCAGGATTTGAAAGTTTCCTTGAACTATTTTTGACATCGTGGACAAAAACAAGTTCCCCTGCCGCCTAAATTAATCTTCTGTATCTTAGTTCTACATTTTACGCAAGGCTCGTCCTTGCGAGCGTAGACCTTCAGGCGTAGCTGATAGCTTCCTTTTTTTCCGCGGCCATTCACGTAATTGTCAATGGAAGAGCCGTGATACTGAATGCCTTCTTGCAATACCTTCTGAATAGCCCGGTGCAACCTTTTGATCTCGGCGCCTTTTAACTGGTTGGCCGCTCGAGTAGGGAGAATAGCGGATAAAAAAAGCGCTTCCTGCGCGTAGAGATTGCCGATACCGGCGATAAAAGTTTGATCTAAGAGCAGCGGCTTGATCTTGGTTTTTTTACCTTCCAATAGCTGCTTAAATTTTTGCGCAGTAAATCCTTTTGCTAAAGGCTCCGGCCCTAACCCCTGCACAAACTTTAAGCTCTGCCAATCAGAAACTAAGCGCAACTCTGCAAACAAGCGCTGGTCATTAAAGTTTAAGTACTTCCCGTCCGTGAGCACAAAGATTACCCGCGCCTTCTCTTCTCTTTTGCCTGCATAAACCAATTGTCCGGTCATGCGCAGATGCACCACTAAGTCCTCACCCGTAGAAAGTTTTATTGCCAAAACCTTTGCCCGGCGCAAGAACTGTTTAAAGGTTGCGCCCTTAAGACGCCTCTTAAATTCTGCCGCTTTCGGCTCCTTAATCACTTTAGGATTAAGTACTTCCACATCCTTAATCTTCTTGCCTTTGAGGTCTTTGCTTAAATCTCGTCGAATTGTTTCAACTTCCGGCAACTCCGGCATGTTTTTTCTTTCTCTTTATCCAAGCAATGGCGTTCTTTGCATCTTTAACTTTTATTACACCGGGAATATCCCAGGTGTTGATGCCCAGAATAGGTTTTTTCATCTGCAGGCATAAGGCAATTTCCGAAAGCGTGCCTTCTTTGCCGTCAATAGCAATCACTATCTCGGCGTTTTTAACCACTAGATTATTGCGCATATAACCCAGACCGGTAGCGATGGGTATGTCTACATAGGGATTGGCCTCACTCTTATCGTGGCCGGGTAAGATACCAATAGTCTTACCACCCGCGGATTTAGCACCACGACAGGCTGCTTCCATGACACCCGTTAGCCCGCCGCAGACTAAGGTGGCTCCGAATCGTGCAATTTGCTCACCTATCTCCTCGGCAATCTTGGCCATCTCCGGCGTGCAATCATGTCCACCGATAACTGCGATATTCATTTTAAAAAAGAGTCATTTGCTTCTCTGATTTTTTATCTTCTTCGCTAAATATATCTATTTTGCCGTAAACTCCGTCGAAACCGGGGGTAATCTTGACCTTTGCCCGGCGCACATTCAAGATACCACAAGCTATACGGGGAGCGCAAGTTTGCGTCAATTCCTCCTCGCTAATGTTAAGCAAGATATCGAATTCGTTGCCCAATTTTTGAATCAGCTGACGGTATTCCCGCTCCACACTTCGCGCGGCTCTGCCTACACCCTTGGCCTCGGCGATAATCTCTACTAAAGGAATTAGGTTTTTAAAAGGAATACCACCTTCTAAAACAAACCCTTCGGGCCTATCCCCAAGTTGTTCAACCCTGTGCATAACTCCTACGGTTAAAGGACGCTGGCAAACCGGACAGATATTATTTTTCTTCCTGGTTTCGGCAGGCGAATAGAGGATATTACAATTTCTGTGGCCGTCATAATGGTATTTTCCCTCTTCGGGAAAAAATTCTACCGTGTAGAGAAATCGCTGTTTGTCTTTTTTCTTTAACGCCTCTAAAATCGCATAATAATCCATTGCGCAATTAAAAACATTGGCCTCTCGACCCAGGCGCGAGGGGCTGTGAGCATCGGAATTAGAGATTAAACTAAATCTATCCAAGGCGCTTAAGCGCCAATTCATCGCCGGGTCGCTGCTTAAACCTGTCTCCAACGCGTAAATATCTTTGCTGTATTTTTCAAAACATTCTTCAATAGTATCGAATCCTGAATTTGACCCGAACAGACTGTACCAGGGAGTCCAAATATGGCTGGGGACGATAAAGCACTCGGGATTTGCGCCTAAGACTATCTCTACAAGCGAGGGACAATCCAGGCCTAACATTGGACGGCCGTCGGCAGCAAGATTGCCGAAACCGGTCAGCTCCTGATTAATTTTATCTACCGTCGCAAAGTCGGGAGCAAAAAGAATGTTGTGCACCCTTCTACCTCGTCCGTCCTTGGAGTAAATATTACTTACTTCCGCGGTGAGGATAAAATTTATCCCGGCGTAAGAAAAAAGGCCGTTAGCAACAGGTTTTAGTTTATTCTTTAGTTCCTGCAACCAGAGATAATGAGTAAAATCGCCTGTGCCCAAAAGGGAGATACCCTTAAGCTTGGCCCATTCTACCAGATGCTCAACATCCATCTGCTTACTCGTAGCCCGGCTGTATTTGGAATGAATATGAAAATCAGCAATAAGCAATTTTTCCCCCGCAAATCGTATATTCTACTTTGCCTTTTAGTTTTTTGCCCAAAAAGGCTGAATTTTTGCTTTTGGAGACGATGTCTTCTTTGTTCACTATCCACTCTTCTTCGGGTGAAACTATAACAAGATCGGCATCGCAGCCCAGGCCTAGTGTGCCTTTGTCTATCCCCAAAATCTTCGCTGGATTTAAAGCCAGCTTCCTAACTAATTCGGGCCAGCTCAATATTTTCATATGCACCAGCTCAGTAATACTCACCGCCAACTCTGTTTCCAGGCCAATTGTCCCAAAAGCTGCGCGGTCAAACTCGATATCTTTTTCGTTCTCTGTGTGCGGAGCATGGTCTGAAGCAATCAAATCGATTATACCACATTTTAAGCCTTTTTTGACAGCTTCTAAATCGGCGCGACTGCGCAGCGGCGGATTCATTTTCATATTGGTGTCAAAGCCGACAACCTCCTCTTCTGTCAAAGCGAAATAATGCGGGGCGGTCTCGGCGGTAACTTGCAGACCCTTTTCCTTTGCTCGGCGAATAATCTCTACAGACTCTTTGCAGCTTACGTGGGCAATGTGTACAGCTGCGCCTGCTTTTTGCGCCAGATTAATGTCCCTCTGCAGGCGTTTATACTCTGACTCAGAGGAAATACCTCTTAAGCCCATCCGCGTAGAAACAAACCCTAAGTTAACCACGCCACCCCGAGAAAGTGCTTTATCTTCGCTGTGGCAGATTAATAAAAGTTTATGGCGTTTGGCTTCTTTGAACGCCTTAAGGAATAGCTGATCACTATCTACAGAGGCACCATCGTCAGAAATGGCAATTACCCCTTTTGCTTTTAATTGGCTAATCTCGGTTAATTTTCCCCCTCGGCGACCTTCAGTAATAGCGCCACAGATATAGACACTGGCCTTGGCGCTTTTTTGAACAATCTTCTTTAACAATTCTGCGCTCTCAGGGCAATCGATGGTCGGAGTTGTGTTAGGCATCGCCAAAACCGAAGTCACCCCGCCTTTTAAAGCTGCCTGTGTGCCTGTGGCAACTGTCTCTTTGTCTTCCAGACCGGGCTGGCGCAGATGAACATGCATATCGACTAAGCCCGGCATCACCACTTTGCCCTTGGCATCTATGATTTTTGCGCCGGCACAGCGAATGTTTTTGGCAACCTTGCTTATCCGGGCGCCCTCTAGCAAGATATCTCCAGCTTCGTCACGCTTATTCGCCGGGTCAACTATACGGCCGCCTTTAATCAACAATTTCATCGCTTTGCTCTTCATTGTAAACTGTAAATTTTTATTTAGTTGTTGCTCCTGAAACTAAATAAAGGACTGCCATCCTAACAGCAATGCCGTTAGTAACCTGCTCCAAGATTACTGAGTTTGCTCCGTCGGCCACTTCGCTGGATATCTCAATCCCCCGGTTAAGCGGACCTGGATGCATAACAACGATATTTTTCTTCAAGCTCTTCAGGCGCTCTGTGGTTATGCCAAATTGCTTAAAATATTCCAGCTGATTGGGAAAGGCTTCTCCCTCATCGCGCTCGAATTGCATGCGCAAGACATTTACTGCATCTGCATCTTTTAAGGCCTGATCGATATTGCAAGTAACGCCTGCGCCCATCTTTTCAATGCCGGGCGGGATAAGCATTTTTGGGGCACATACAGTTACTTGAGCACCTAATTTACTCAAGCCCCAAATATTTGAACGCGCTACTCGTGAGTGGGCAATATCCCCAACGATGCTTACCTTTAAACCTTTGATCTTGCCCAATTTTTCCTTTAAGGTAAAGATATCCAGGAGTGCCTGCGTGGGATGTTCGTGCCAGCCATCGCCGGCATTGATTACACTGATACCCAGATGACGCGCCAGCGTTACGCAAGCCCCTGAGGCACTATGCCGGACCACAAGGATATCTGCTTTTAAGGCCTGGATGTTTTTGCCTGTATCAATCAGGGTTTCGCCTTTTTTAACGCTGGAGGTCTCGGTGGCGATATTAATCACATCAGCGGATAATCTTTTGGCGGCGACCTCAAAAGATACGCGGGTTCTGGTGGAAGGTTCATAAAAAAGATTTACCACTGTTTTCCCGCGCAGGGCCGGAACCTTCTTAATCTCGCGTGTGGTTACTTCTTTAAACGACTCCGCCGTAGATAAAATTAGTTCTATTTCCTCAGCGGTTAAATTTTCCAGACCCAACAAGTCTTTCTTTTGCCAGGCTACCATAATCAGCCTTTCTGCTCCAAAATTACCACCTCGTCTTTGCCGTCTGCCTCTTTCAATTTCACCTGCACTGTCTCCTTTAAGGCAGTGGGCACATTTTTACCAATAAAATCTGCACGAATCGGCAATTCTCTATGTCCTCGATCAAGCAAGACAGCCAACTGAATATATCTTGGCCGGCCAAAGTCAATTAAGGCATCTAGGGCAGATCTGATTGTACGCCCGGTATAAAGCACATCGTCGACCAAAACAATCTTTTTTCCTGTAATATCAAAATCTATCTCTGTCTTGTGCACCTGCGGGTGCTCGGCAATAGTAGTTAGGTCATCGCGGTATAAAGTAATATCCAGGATACCAACCGGGATTTTAATTCCTTCGATTTTCTCAATCAGGGCAGTGATTCTTTCGGCAAGATAAGCGCCGCGGTTACGAATACCGATAATAGCCAGCTCCTTAGTGCCTTTTGTCTTCTCTATTATCTCGTGGGCAATGCGGGTTAAGGCCCGCGCAATGGCTTCTTTATCCATGATCATTGCTTTTTCTTTAAACTCCATCATCTTCTCCTGGTGCTAGGCATAAAAAAACCCTACCCGTTGATCGGTAAGGTGATTTTTTAAACGCCTGCTTCATCTTGGGCTCCTTTTTCCGCCTCACTGGACGGCCTTTAAAAGGGTACTTAATTGTGTACTAAGTGTATCATAATTTCTTTATTTTGTCAAGTCCTTTTATGGCAATTACAAATTCGCCTCGTGGGGCGTGAGTCTGAAAATGTTCCAAGACAGAGGTGGCGCTACCCCGGATTATCTGTTCAAATTTTTTGGTCAGTTCTCTTAAAACGACTATTTCTCTTTCGCCTAAGGCTTCCTGGATAGCCTGCAAGGATTTAAGCAAACGGTGCGGCGATTCATAAAAGATAACCGTTCTTTTCTCAGCAGAGATCTCCTGAATCTTTCTCCTGCGCGGGCCATCCTTTAGCGGCAGATACCCTTCAAAAATAAATCTGTCTGAAGGAAGGCCCGATAAAACCAGGGCATCAACTAAAGCGCTGGGGCCAGGCAGAGCGGTAAGAGAAATGTTGTTCTGGATAGCCAGCTGAATTAAGCGATAGCCGGGGTCGGAAATGCCGGGCGTGCCGCTATCTGTAACCAGGGCAACGTCTTTACCTTCTTGCAATAAACGCAACAGGTACGCCCTTTTGGTAAATTTGTTGTGCTCAAAGTAGCTGGTCAGGGGTGTGTGGATATTGTAATGGCTGAGTAATTTACGAGTATGGCGGGTATCTTCAGCGGCAATCAAGGCAACGTTCTTCAATATCTCTAGCGCCCGAAGGGTGATATCCTTGAGATTGCCTATAGGAGTTGAGACAATGTAGAGCATATTTATTCTACTGTGACACTCTTTGCCAGATTCCTTGGCTGGTCTACGTCACAACCACGGACAACTGCAATATGATAAGCGAGCAATTGTAGCGGTAACGCTACCAGTAAAGGAGAAAATAACTCAAGACACTTAGGAATATAGATCGTCTTTTGGACGTAATCTTTGATGTGGGTGTTTCCTTTTGAGGCAATTGCTACTATCTTGCCAGAACGGGAACGAATTTCTTGAATATTGGAAACCATCTTCTCGTAGATATCGGAGTTAACAGCAATACAGACAACCGCCCTGTATTCATCTATTAAGGCAATAGGCCCATGCTTCATTTCCCCGGCTGCGTAGCCTTCAGCCGGTATATAAGAAATCTCCTTTAGCTTTAACGCCCCTTCTAAAGCCGAAGGATAATTAATGCGTCTGCCTAAATACAAGAAGGAACCCATGCGATGATAGGATTTGGCAACTTTAAGTACAGCTTTCTCTTTTTCCAAAAACCTCTCTTGCTTTAAGGCAATTGTTTTTAATTCTTTAATTAACCTGCGAATTAACTCTAGAGGGGCCCTGTTTCTTATCCGGCCTAAATACATAGCTAAAAGATAAAGCACGGCAAGTTGTGCCGTGTAAGCCTTGGTTGAGGCCACACCAATTTCCGGCCCGGCTAAGGTGTAGCAGACACAGTCTGAGGCCCTGGTTAGGCTTGAACCAACAACATTACAAATAGAAAGAATCTTTGCGCCCTTTCGTTTTGCCTCAGCTACCGCTGCTAAGGTATCGGCAGTCTCGCCGGATTGGCTGATAGCTACAACCAGAGTTTTTTTGTCAATCATCGGCGTGCGGTATCTAAATTCGGAAGATAAATCTACGGCTACTGTAATCCGGGCTAATTTCTCAAGCGCATATTTGCCTACCAAGCCGGCATGGAAAGCTGTGCCGCAGGCAACGATAACAATATTGTTTAATCTCTTTAAAAACGCCGGGCTAATCCCCAGATCGTTAAAGTTTATTACATTGCCTTTAATATACGCAGAAAGAATTCGCCGTAAAACCTTGGGTTGCTCATAAATCTCTTTAAGCATAAAGTGTTTATAGCCCTGTTTCTGGGCGCAAGAAATATTCCAATCAATCCGTGTGCTCTTTTTGGAGATTTCAATTCCGTTGAGATTGGTCACCCTAAATCCGTCCTTAGTCAAAATCACAAGCTCCTTTTCATCTAAAAAGACAATCTCTCTGGTAGATTCTAAAACCGCCGGTATATCTGAAGCGAGAAAATTTTCGCACTTTCCTATGCCTATAATCAAAGGGCTGCCCAGGCGCACACCAATAAGCTTTCCGGGTTCCCTTTTGGAAATAACCCCGATAGCAAAAGAGCCCTGTAATTTAGACACAGCTTTTCTTGTCGCCTCTTCCAAAGAGCAGTTTTTATAAAATTCTTCGATCAGATGGACAATGACCTCAGTATCTGTCTGACTTCTAAATTTATGACCTTTTTTAATCAAGCTACTTTTAATTTGGGCATAATTTTCAATAATCCCGTTATGGACTAAAGCAATCTCAGCCTTACAATCCAGATGTGGATGAGCATTACTCTGATTTGGCGCACCGTGTGTTGCCCAGCGACAATGACCAACACCAATGTTGCCACCAAGCGGCCTTTTTCTAAGTAAGCCTTCTAAGCCTTTAATTTTGCCTGAGAGCTTTCTTGTGGAAAGCATTTTCTTGTTGCTTAAATAAGTAACCGCGCCGCAAGAATCATAGCC
>JAMXCY010000017.1:12279-12523 GCA_024543015.1 Candidatus Omnitrophota bacterium
GCCTCTGTATTCTAAGCGCCTTAAGCCCCTTAAAAGTATAGGTTGGGCTTCTTTCTCACCAATATACCCGATTATTCCGCACATTTGTAAACAACACTTCCTTCCACAATCGTTATTCTCACCTTGAAATTTTTGTCGAAAATGACGATGTCGGCGTCTTTGCCGACGGATAAACTCCCCTTTTGTTTGTCTATTTTCAAAACCTTTGCCGGATTAAGCGTTACCAACGTTAGCGCATCGCTTA
>JAMXCY010000163.1 GCA_024543015.1 Candidatus Omnitrophota bacterium
GAAGTATTTGTGACGATATTAAAGAAAAATAAGAGTTTTCTAAGGAAAGGAGGAAAGCAAGATGTTACGTCTTAAAAATTCTCACACAATTTTGGCAGTAGATGATGAGTTTGGGCCAAGAGAAGCATTGCGAATGATCCTGCAGAATAACTATAATGTTTTGACCACGGATAATCCTCAAGAGGCCATGGATATTGCCTCTTCGGAGAAGGTGGACATAGTGATGCTGGATATCAAGATGCCCGGTATCGATGGCTTGAAGCTGCTTAAGGCGATGAAAACGGTTGCCCCGGATGTAGAGGTAGTCTTAGTTACCGCATATCCGAGCACCAAGAGCGCCATTGAGGCGATGCAATATGGGGCCTATGATTATGTGATCAAGCCCTTTGATAAGAACAGGATTGAGGAAGTAGTGCGCAAAGGGATTATTCGCCGCACCCAAAGGAAATTGGAACGGGGTATGGCTTCTAACTTAATCTCAGAGCTTTACCAAAAGTTCAACCATAAAAAATAGCTCCACAAAAGCATAGCCTGTGGAGGCCTGGCCTCAACCAAAGCTGTGCAAGCGTTCCTGCCTGCGCCAACCCCAAGTCAGCCATAACCTTGGCAAAAAATTTTGTTTGCAAATCCGGGTAAGCTTTGCTATAATCCTATCCTATGCCCTTATAGGGCTATTGAAATACTATTTTAAGAAAGGATGTAAATTAGTAAATGACCGGTAAAGATTTTATGAATAGAGTGGCCAATGGGAAAGACGACTTTTTACAGTCATTCGTTGACATATTAAATAGGGGCAAAATAGCTTTTTGTGCAATAGGCGGTCTTGCCGTTAACGCTTATGTGGAACCAGTAGTTAGCTTAGACTTAGATGTTGTTATAATTAGCGAAAAGCTGGATTCCCTAATTTCCAAGTTGAAAGAAAAATACATAGTGCAGACTTTTTCTAACAGTATCAATGTAAGTGAGGCCTCATCCGACTTACGCATCCAAATACAGACCGATAGTAGATATCAATCCTTTTTAAAGCGAGCATCAGATAAGGATGTGTTAGGTTATAAGATTCCCGTAGCTTGTATTGAGGATGTATTTACTGGTAAAGTTTGGGCGGCAGAGGATAAAACCCGACGACCTAGTAAACGCCAGAAAGATTTAGCAGATATCATGAGATTGATTGAAACAAAAGAGGACTTATTAAAATTATTGCCAGAAAGATTGAAGAAACAGTTATATCCGCATACATAAACAGATTGTGAGATTAAAGTTACCCCTCTATTTCCTTATAGAAACACAAATGAGGGGTTTATTATATCCAATCTAAAGTGTAGAGGAGGCGAGGATGTTTAAAAGAATAGCGGAGGATATCCGCACCGCATTTCGCGAAGACCCGGCAGCCAGAACCGTAGTGGAGGTACTCCTTTGCTATCCGGGGCTGCATGCTATCTGGATGCATCGCCTGGCCCACTTTTTCTGGATGCGCGGATGGAAAAATATGGCTCGCTTGATTTCCCATATTTCCCGCTTTTTCACCGGAATCGAAATACACCCGGGAGCCAAGATCGGGCGCAGGTTTTTTATCGACCATGGAATGGGTGTCGTTATTGGTGAGACCGCAGAGATCGGTGATGATGTCCTGATGTATCAGGGCGCGGTCTTAGGCGGAACAACGCATGAGAAGGAAAAACGCCACCCCACTATTGGCAACAAGGTGACGATTGGCGCCGATGCTGTTGTTTTGGGGGCAATTGAGATTGGCGATGGCGCCAGGGTTGGTCCAACCACTACCGAGCCTGAAC
>JAMXCY010000164.1 GCA_024543015.1 Candidatus Omnitrophota bacterium
TAATAGAAATTATCGTATTTTTGAAAGTTGACTTGATATGGGCAATCCCAATACTGGATACCAATTGAATTTTTTTCTTTTTTTCCTTTCGCTTTTTTTTTGCCATTTACTCTCCTCAACTGACCCGCCAAAGACGGGGAAATTTAACACCTCACCTTTATCTTATTCAAAACGAATAGTTAGCAAGGTACGGGGTAAACATAACTCCGGCTTGCTATCGCCACTTAAATACCACTTACTTACTTTCTTTTAATCCCGCCCACTCTCGGCTTTGGTCCTTTTCGCGTACGGGCATTACACTTGGTCCGCTGCCCCCTTACTGGTAGCCCCTTTTTGTGCCGGAATCCTCTGTAAGAACCTATTTCAATCAGCCTACGAATATTCTGAGAAATTTCTCTTCGCAGCTCACCCTCAATCCGGTGATTAGCTTGAATGAATGAAGCAATTTGAGAGATTTCCTCTTCGGTCAACTCAGAAGATTTTTTTGTAGGATCAATTCCTGTCTCATTAAGAATCTGAAGCGATTTCGTTGGACCGATTCCATAAATATACTGTAAGGAAATTATTATCTTTTTATTCTTGGGAATATCTACACCGAAAATTCTTGGCATCCTACTCTCTCCTTTAGCTTCAAGTTTCAAGCTGTAAGCTGTAAATAATTCTTTGATTCTTTGTCTTCATTTTTTCCTTATAGCTTAAGGCTTATAGCTGACTTTAGCCTTGTCTCTGCTTATGCTTAGGATTTTTGCAAATAATGCGTACTATTCTCTTACGCTTTATTATTTTACATTTATCACAAATTTTCTTGACTGAAGCTTTTACTTTCATCTTTACAAAATTTTTGTCCTGTCTTATTTATATCTGAATGTTATCCGTCCTCTTGATAAATCGTAAGGAGAAAGCTCTAATTTGACCTTATCACCAGGAAGTATTCTAATAAAGTGCATACGCATCTTGCCTGATACATGCGCTAAAACAATATGGTCATTCTCAAGCTTCACCCTAAAAGTAGCGTTAGGTAAAGCCTCTGCTATTTCGCCGTCAACTTCAATTAGTTCTTCCTTAGCCATCTTATGTGTGTAATTTGTTAGTTAGTTTTTGGTCAAAAAATTATCTACTCCCCAACCAGTAATCATCTTGTAAGCACCCAGGGACCTTTTTCTGTTATTGCAACTGTATGTTCAAAATGCGCTGACAAAGAGTTGTCTTTAGTTTTTGCAGTCCAGCCATCGCTTGCGATATCTACATCATAACTTCCAACTGAAATCATAGGCTCAATAGCAATAGCAAACCCTTCTTTTAATTCCGGTCCTTGACCTGGCTCGCCAAAATTCGGCACTTCCGGTGGTAAGTGCAATTCTCTGCCAATGCCATGCCCTACAAATTTCCGTATTACCGAAAATTTGTTTTCTTCAACAAAAATCTGGATGGCAGAACCTATGTCTCCTACTCTGGCACCGGCGCGAATCTTACTTATACCAACATCTAGTGATTTCAAAGAAATCTTTATTAATCTTTTCGCTAATTTTAAGGCTCTTCCCACAATATATGTATAAGCAGTATCGATAAATAAGCCTTTATATTTAATACCTAGATCAATACTTACCAGATCCTTGTCGGCAACCAGCCTCTTAGAAGGAATTCCGTGAATTATCTCTTCGTTAATTGAAACACAACAAGAAGCCGGATACCCCATAAACCCCTTAAATGCCGGCTCCAT
>JAMXCY010000165.1 GCA_024543015.1 Candidatus Omnitrophota bacterium
GCTCTATGCAACCTGGACATGACCGTGCCTACAGGTACATCTATAATTCCGGCTATCTCTTTATAGGAAAATTCCTCTGCGTAGAACAGCGTGAGCGTAGTCCGAAGCTCCTCAGGTAATTCAGCAATTGAAGATTGAATGGTCTCGCTAAATATTTCCTCTTGAACTGCGGTAACTTCGGGCAAACTTACAAAGCTTTCTACTTTATCAAATTCTACCCGTTGAGGTTCTTTTATCTTTTTACGATACTGGTTGATATAAATGTTTCTCAATATGGTGATTATCCAGGCCTTAAAATTTGTCCCTGGCTTAAACTTAGAGAAATTACGATAGGCCCTTAAACTGGCCTCCTGGACTAAATCTTCAGCATCCTGCCTATTCCGTGTCATCTGCCAAGCTAGATTATAAAGAGAATCGATATGTTCGATAGCTTTCTCTTCAAATTCTCTCTTTAGTTTTTTATTGGGCAGCCAACTAAACATGTTTTTTCACTATCTGATATTTGTGCTTCCATATATAATAACAAAAATTACTATAAATTTATTCAAAAATTTTATTGCTAGCTTTATTTTAGCCTTGATTGTGGATTGGATTAAACGATAAGAATCTCAAAAAGGTAGGAATTATTATATTTTTCAAGATGTGGCTTTTGCCTGGATCATTCCACTATTATTTCTCCGCGCATATCCATGTGTCGGTCTGAACACCAAACTGTGCACATAAAGGGAAAAGTCCCCTTCTCTTGAGGAATAAAGCGCACTGTCTCCACGTGCCCAGCCTTAATTTCGCTAACAGCGATGTTTAAATCCGGAACAGCAAATCCGTGGCTGACCGTATCAATATTGCGAATAAGTATTTTTGTCTCTTTTCCGTAAGGGACTTTGAATTTCTTCGGATACCAGTTGCCGTTTTCCGGAGCCCGGGCAATCAGCTCTAAAGTATAAAATTGACTTAAACGAAATTTCTGAATCGCAAACACACCCAGAATTGCCCCGATGGTGGCTAAAAGCATCAGCACTACTGCAATTAATTCATTTTTCTTCATTATTACCTCTTAAATGAGGCCCGAAGGACCGTTAACCCAAGAATAGCCAAACAAAGGTCAGGGTAATTAAGGTTAGAAACGCCAGGATAGGAATCCAACCCCGCCGGGCTTGATCTTCCCGAGAGTATGTCTGTTTAGAAATTCTATACCCATAGGCCAGTGAAAACAGATAAAATCCTAACAGCGTTGCCCCTTGCAAATATCCCATCAGTCCGGTCAAAACCGGTGTCCAGGGAATATTGGCCGTGCCAAAAACATTCCAGCCCCAGGCAAAAGGGTCAGAAATAACATGCAGGATGTAGCTGCCATTAGGAAGAATTATTCCGAAACTGAAGCCAATCCATACCCCCAGACCTATCGGGATTAAGGTGTAGGCAAAATTAATAAATACTTTCTTTAGAGGAACTTCCCTATCGCCACTGAACAATTTAGAAAGCCAGGCAAAGGCCAAAAAGATCCCCGGGAGAACTAACAGGCTAAAAATAGTATGTAAAGAAATAAAGGTTAAATAACCTTTCAGGGTCGTTGCCCGCACCCTATCCTTGATAAAACCCCAG
>JAMXCY010000166.1 GCA_024543015.1 Candidatus Omnitrophota bacterium
GCCGATTTTAAATCCGTCTTTTTTAGCTATCGTAGCAACCTTAGGTCTACCCAAACGCACATAAACCGGTCCCTGATATTTAGCGCAGGCAAAGATTGCCTCTTTGGCCTCGGGGGCATCACAGGGAACAACAATAGTCATATTGGCAATGGCTCGCATTAAAGCGACGTCTTCGATAGCTTGATGGCTTGAGCCATCTGGCCCAACGGTAATACCGGCGTGAGTAACCACAATCTTGACATTAAGTTTATTATAGCAGATGGTGTTTCTAACCTGATCCCAAGCACGTCCTGAACCAAAAATGGCAAAGGTGCTCACAAAAGGAATCTTTCCGCACGCTGCCAGGCCAGCAGCTACTCCCATCATATTCTGCTCAGCTACGCCAAGATCAAAAAATCTCTGCGGAAATTTCTTGCCAAATCTTGCTGTTCTGGTGGAGGAGGATAAATCAGCATCTAAGGCTACAATCTGCTTATTCTTGCGGCCTAACTCTATAAGTGCTTCGCCATAGGCATCTCTGGCATAAAGCTTCTCACTCATCAAGTTAACTCCTTTAACGCCTGTTTGGCTTCTTCTTCGCTAGGGGCCCGGCCATGGAAATCCACCACATTCTCCATGAAAGAGACGCCTTTACCTTTAATAGTCTTAGCAATAATTATCGTGGGTTTTCCTTTAACAGTCTTAGCCTGATCAAAGGCAGTAAGGATCTCAGCCGTATTATGTCCGTCGATACTAATCGTCTGCCAGCCAAAAGACTGCCACTTCTCTACCAGAGGCTCCACATTCATTATATCTTTAACTTTACCGTCGATCTGGTAGCCATTATGATCTAAGATGGCACAGAGATTATCGCAACCATAGTGAGCCGCGGCCATTGCCGCCTCCCAGACCTGACCTTCCTGAATCTCGCCATCGCCTAAAAGGCAATATACCCGATAGGAAAGTTTATCCAAGCGCCCGGCTAAAGACATCCCTATACTTACTGAAAGCCCCTGTCCTAAAGACCCGCTGGCTACCTCTACACCGGGAGTCCTCCAGTCCGGATGCCCTTGGAGGGTGCTGCCTAAATTGCGTAAGGTCCAAAGTTCTCCTTCGGGAAAATATCCTGATTCGGCCAACACTGCATACCATAGAGGACAACAATGGCCTTTAGACATATGGAACCTGTCACGTTCAGGCCAGCTGCGCTCTTTGGGCTTGTGTTGCATAACTGAAAAATAAAGGCAACAGATGAGGTCGGCGGAAGATAAGGATCCCCCGGGATGGCCGGAGCCGGCTTTAGCCAGCATCTTCACAATCAATCTTCTGATTTTCTTAGCTTTTTCTTCTAAACGCTGAATCTCTTTTTGAGAATTGGGCATTTTATTAGTTAGCGTAAGGCTTTCTCTTCCTTCCGGTTATTGAGTCTTTCTAATCTTTCTTGTGCTGTTTTTCTTTCTGGTTCAAGCTCAAGGGCACGTTCATATATCTGTCTTGCTTTCTTAAGATCTCCTTTGGCCTGATAGATGTCTCCCAAATGCTCAAAAATTTCCGCATCTTCTATAAGCTCAGCGGCCC
>JAMXCY010000167.1 GCA_024543015.1 Candidatus Omnitrophota bacterium
AGAAGCCTGGGCTACCTTCTGCCCATGCTCATCTGTACCGGTAAGAAAAAAGACTTCGTAGTTTTTTAGCCTTTTATATCGGGCAATACAGTCGCTGACAATATTAGTATAGGAGTGGCCGATATGTGGCTTGGCATTTACATAATAGAGCGGGGTAGTGATATAAAACTTCTTCTTATGCATCGACTTACTTACCCTTATCCGTGGGATAAGAAACCTTTATCTGTTTTCCCTCGTCCCCCACTTCCACAACCACGGTTCTTTTTAAGGCATTAACACTGATTACCCGTCCTTTGCCTTCTTTGGTATTAATTGTTTCGCCCTGTTTAGGTAAACCACGCAGGGATTCTTTGTAAACTCGATATTCATAACCCAAGCAACACATCAGCCTTCCGCAAACACCAGAAATCTTTGTCGGATTTAAGGGAAGATTCTGATCTTTGGCCATGCGCACAGTTACCGGTTCAAAATCTTTTAAAAA
Source organism: Candidatus Omnitrophota bacterium (assembly GCA_024543015.1). Lineage (GTDB taxonomy): Bacteria > Omnitrophota > Gorgyraeia > JAFGHF01 > JAFGHF01 > JAMXCY01. The sequence continues at coordinate 482 of JAMXCY010000167.1, forward strand.
GCTTTTGCAGCAAAGAGTACGCCCGCAGGGGCCAAAGCCTCCGAACATCTTGGCTTCATCGCGCACCCCTATCTGTCTTAATTCAATCCTGGCGCGGAACTCGCGCGCCAGGTCTTTGACTAACTCGCGAAAATCAACTCGGCCATCGGCGGTAAAATAAAAAATAAATTTGCTCCGGTCAAAAGAATACTCGGCATTCACAAGCTTCATATTTAACTTATGCTCGGCTATCTTTTTAGCGCAAATGTCCACAGCTTCTTTGGTCTTCCTTTTATTTTCCTGAATCTGCTGAAAATCATCTTTTGTGGCAACTCTGACGACTTTTTTTAAGGGGTCCTCAACTGTTGCCTCTGAAACCATCTCGGCTTCAGAAATAACCTGTCCATAGTCTTTGCCCCTTTCGGCTTCAATAATCACATAATCTCCAACTTTCACCTTCGGCATCCGCAACCCCATAGGTACAGGCAAATCTTTTATACTGAAGTGAACGATTTTCTCGCCCTCTCTAATCTTAACTAGAACTACCTCTTGCATTTTGCTATTTCTCCCAACATTACCTCAAGCGCAATCTTAGGGTTAACATGTTGCTCAATCAACCTATGCGCTGTGTTTATCTTAGCGATAACTTCTTCCAAATCGTCAAAAGAATAAATACTCGCCCATAATTTTACATCTTCAATCCTATCCGCATTTATAATATTTGATCCAGGCAGGCCCAATTTAAAGATTAAAATGTCCCGGAACCAATTCAGCAGATACCCCAGTTCTATGGGTAAATTCCTT
>JAMXCY010000018.1 GCA_024543015.1 Candidatus Omnitrophota bacterium
TTTTGGCAAGCGGGAAAAGCAGATATTTCTCGGACGCGATCTATTGGAACACAAGAATTACAGCGACCAAACAGCTCTACTTATTGACCAAGAAGTGCGCAGCATTGTAGATAGTTGCTATAAAGAGTCCAAAACCAAATTAAGTGAGCACAAAATAGAGTTGAAAAAATTGGCTGAGGCGCTCTTGGAGAAAGAAGTTTTAAACGTAAAGCAGGTAAAGGAAATTACGGGATTGACAAAGGCTTTGCCAAAAAAGCAGGAATCCACAAAACAATAGGATGGTTCGTACACAAACTTTAAAATTTAATCTTGCGCAGAGAAAAGAATTCGATTTAGCCCTGCCTCGCTATAATTTAAAACTTGGTCAGACCACCAAGGTAATGGGTATATTGAACCTGACTCCTGATTCGTTCAGTGAAGACGGCATTTATAAAGATCCACAGAGGGCAAAGGATTCTGCCCTGAAAATGATTGATCAGGGAGCGGATATAATTGACGTTGGAGGTGAATCTACTCGCCCAGGGGCAGCCAGAGTTTCCTCAAGAGAAGAAAAAGCACGCGTTTTGCCGATAATTAGAAAGCTAAACAAAGAAACTAAAACGCCTATTTCTATAGATACCACCAAGGCCGAAGTAGCCCAAGCAGCATTAGCCGAAGGGGCAAGCATCGTTAATGATATTAGCGCTTTAAAGTTTGATCCCCGAATGGCAGAAACTGTTGCCCGCTTTAAAGCAGGATGTGTGCTGATGCACATCCAGGGCAGTCCCCAAACGATGCAGGAGCATCCTTTTTATCATTCGCTAATTGAAGAGATAATCGCAAGCTTAACAGAGAGCATCAATAAGGCATCTCTGGCCGGTATTGACACCAAGAGCTTGATTATTGATCCAGGAATCGGTTTTGGTAAGACAACAGAACACAATTTACAGATCATTAATAGGCTAAAAGAGTTTACTAAATTAGATTTACCTGTTTTGATTGGAGTTTCGCGCAAGTCGTTTATCGGTAATACGCTTGGAATACCTGTTCAGCAACGCCTTTTGGGCACTGCCGTTTCTCTGGCAGCAAGTATTTTTAACGGCGCGCACATCATTCGTGTACACGATGTAAAAGAGATGTCCCAGGTAGCTAAAATGGTTGATGCCATTTTGAATAGTTAAACTTAAGGAGTTGACAGTGAACTACTTACCCTTAATTTGGCGGCCGGTGTTAGAAATAGCTATTCTCTGGTACGTTTTTTATCATCTTTTAGTCTTTATTAAAGGGACTCCCGCGGTGCAGGTGCTCAAGGGCTTAATCTTCTTGATAATTCTGTTTTTTATTTCTTTGGTTGTTACGCAAAAATTGAACCTGGTAATAATCAGCTGGATATTGCCGAGATTCCTGGCCATCTTTTTAATCAGCTTTTTAATTATCTTTCAACCGGAACTAAGAAGAGGCCTGGCCCAATTAGGCCAGGGATCTATTCTGGGTCTTTTTTTCAGAGAAGAGAGGATAACCGGCGAGATATCCGAAGCAGTCTTTTTGCTGGCTAAAAAGAAAATCGGCGCAATAATTGCTCTGGAGCGAGAAATAGGCCTTAAGCCATACATTGAGAGCGGAGTGTTTATAGATAGTAAGGTCGCCAGCGAATTAATTATTACTGTTTTTATGCCCCATACACCTTTACATGACGGAGGTATAGTTATTCAGAACGGACGGATGGTAGCTGCCGGGTGCCTTTTTCCTTTAACCCATAATCCAAAGGTGAGTAAGACCCTAGGGACGCGTCATCGTGCCGCAGTCGGCTTAACAGACGAGACCGACGCCTTGGTAATTGTGGTCTCTGAAGAAACGGGGACAATTTCTTTAGCCAGGGAGGGGAGGTTAACTCGCAATATTGACAACGAATCTTTAACTAAAGCCTTAAACAGTGTGTTTGGTTCTCCCAAGAGGCCAAAATTCCCATTCAAAAGAGTCTTTTTAAAGGAAAGATAAAATGCAAAAGTGGCTGACTAATAATTTTTGGTTAAAATCAATCTCCCTGATCCTGGCAGTCATCGCTTGGTTTTATATCTCCGGGGAACTCTCAAAAAGAGAAACCAGTTACTATCCCCGGCCACCGATGATATCCAAGCCATGATATTATCATTAATTGTAAAATGAATAAATTATTTGGTACAGATGGGATCAGAGGCAAGGTCGGTAAGTATCCGTTGACGAAGAATGCGGTGTTTACTATCGGCCGTGCTCTAGGACTATGGCTTAAGCAGCAATATCCTGAACAAAAAAGTTCTTTAAAGATTCTTATCGGAAAAGACACGCGGGAATCTGGTAGTGAACTTGAATTAGCCCTGTTAAAAGGGGTAAAATACGAAGGTCTTAAAGTTCGGCGCATTGGCATTTGCCCCACGCCAACTGTAGCCTATTTAACTCACGTCTTAGGTGCCCATTTGGGGGTGGCCATTTCGGCTTCCCATAATCCATGCACCGATAACGGGATAAAGTTTTTTGACGCATCCGGTTATAAATTATTTCCTCTTGCCGAGAAAAGTCTAGAAGAAATCTTCTTTAGTCTCTCTTTAGAAGAAATAGACCTTAATTTGTCGACAGAAGATTTAAGAGAAGACTCAAAAGCTGTTGCTCTCTATTCAGAATTTGCCAAAAATTCTCTGAATAGTCTAAGGCTTGCGGGCTTAAGGGTTGTCATCGATTGTGCTCATGGTTCATTTTCTAAAATTGCTCCAGGTGTTTTTCGTGATTTGGGAGCAGAGGTCTATGCTATAAATAATCAGCCCAATGGTCGAAATATCAATGCAAATTGTGGGACATTGCACCCGGAGATGATGGCTGAAGAGACTCTGCAGCAGGAGGCGAATATAGGCATAGCCTTTGATGGTGATGGAGATAGGATAATTGTTGCTGATGAACAGGGAAAAGTTTTGGATGGAGACTATATCCTGGCTATTTTGGCCCAATATTTTACTGAACGGAAGGAATTGGCCGGTAATTCTATTATTTGCACGCAGATGAGCAATATCGGATTAGAGTTATTTTTAGAGCGGCTCGGGATACGGATGATCAGGACCAAAGTGGGCGATAAATATGTTCTAGAAGAGATGTTCAAGACAAAGACAAGTCTAGGCGGAGAACAATCCGGACACATTATTCTCCTGGAACAGACAACCACAGGTGATGGTTTGCTTGTGGCTCTGGCATTAATTAAGGTAATGCTAAAGACAAAGAAAACTTTGAGTGAACTTTCGCGGAATTTAGAGAAGTTTCCTCAAGTCTTGTTAAATATAAAAGTGCAGGAGAAGTTGCCGCTGGATGAAATTTCCAATCTCAACCAGACAATCCAGCGTTATCAGAAAGAATTAGGCAGGTCTGGTCGCTTATTAGTCAGATATTCTGGAACGGAAAACTTAGCCAGGGTAATGGTAGAAGGGCGCGAGAAGTCGCTGGTTAATCACATTGCTAATTCAGTGGCCAGAGTAATAAAAGATGCTGTTGGGGAGAGAGGATGAACTTGGGCGTAAACATCGACCATGTGGCTACTTTGAGGCAGGCCAGAAGAGGCCAAGTCCCCGATCCGATTATTGCTGCCCAGACTTGCGAGAAAGTTGGAACTGCTAGCATTGTTTGTCACCTGCGTCAAGACAGGCGCCATATTAATGATCATGATTTAGAAAAATTGCGCCAAATTGTAACGACTAAATTAAATCTGGAGATGTCCTGCACGCAAGAAATAGTAGATATAGCCTTAGAGGTTTTACCAGATCAGGCAACGCTAGTGCCTGAGAAAAGGGAAGAGGTTACTACAGAAGGCGGGTTAGATGTAATTGCTCATCACGCCAGAGTTGCTCAAGTAGTTAAAAGCTTAAGCTTAAGCGGCATTATGGTGAGTCTTTTTATTGACCCGGAAAAACCACAGATAGAAGCAGCAAAACAGGCCGGCGCAAGTTGCATTGAACTGCATACTGGAAAATACGCCAATGCCCGTAATCAGTCTGAGGCTAAAAGAGAGTTAGAGATTCTAAAAGAGAGTGTAAAGTTAGCGCGTAACATTGGACTGCAGGTGTTTGCCGGGCATGGTTTAAACTATGAAAATGTAAAGAAAGTTACAGAAATAGAAGAGATAGAAGAGTTAAATATCGGCCACTCGATAATCTCACGCGCAGTTTTTGTGGGCATAGAGTGTGCCGTAAAGGAAATGTTAACTTTGGTAAAATGATATGGTTGTAGGCAGCGGTATAGATATAATTGAAGTAGAAAGAGTCCAGGCATTAAAGGATAAGTGGCAGAAGAGGTTTCTGGATAAACTCTTTACTGAACAGGAACTAAAATACGCTAATACCAAGAAAGCTGCGGCAGAACATTTAGCTGTACGCATTGCTATCAAAGAAGCCGTAATTAAAGCCTTTAGCGAGAATGGAAAAAAATATTTAGGTAATTGGAAAGACATTGAAGTCTCTAATGACGCCAGCGGGCGCCCTTATGTAAACTTATATGGAAATTTTAAAGAAGTTAAAAAAAGGCGCGGGCTTGATCGAGTAATTATTAGCGCTTCGCATACACATAAGTATGCTGTAGCTTCAGCGATTCTGATAAAGTGACTTTTTATGAATAAGAGTAATAGAATATTGAGCAACAGAAGGCTAAATTCTCACAAAGGAGATTACGGGCATGTTTTTATTCTAGCCGGCTCAGCCGGTTTAACGGGTGCGGCCTATCTTACCAGCCAGGCTTCTCTTCTATCCGGTAGTGGCTTGGTAACATTGGGCATACCTAAGAGCTTAAATTCTATAATGGAAGTTAAGCTTACTGAGGTAATGACTAAGCCGCTTGCAGAAACTAAAGACTTAACGCTCAGCTTAAGGGCGTTCTGGCAAATAAGAAGTACTCTAGCGCAATTTGATGCCCTGGCAATTGGACCAGGTCTCTCAGAACACCCCGAAACTAAAAAACTGGTACATAAATTATTATCGAGCTTAAGCAAACCTCTAGTTTTAGATGCGGATGGCATTAACGCCTTGGTTGGGAACTTAAAAGTTCTTAATAAGGTGAAAGTCGAACTTATAATTACGCCGCATCCTGGTGAAATGGCCAGGCTGCTAAATTTAAAGGTTGCTCAGATTCAAAAGAATCGCAGCAAGATTGCCAAAGACTTTGCCAAAAAATATAAACTAGTGGTTGTATTGAAGGGCCATCGCAGCGTAGTGGCTAATCGCGCTGGAGAAATTTATATCAATAAAACAGGTAATCCGGGTATGGCCAGCGGCGGATGCGGTGATGTCTTAACAGGAATAATCACTTCATTCTTAGGGCAGGGGATAAGTCCATTTTTGGCAGCAAAATTAGCAGTTTATGTTCATGGCTTGGCAGCCGATATCGCAGTTAAAGAAAATGGCGAGATTAGTTTAATCGCTACAGATATATTAGATAAATTACCGCAGGCTTTAAAGAAGGCTATTTGAAAAAATGCCGATGTGGCTTAATGGTAGAGCAGCGGTTTTGTAAACCGCGGGTTGGGGGTTCGATTCCCTCCATCGGCTCCAGAATACTCGTTGAGGCTAAGCTTCAACAAACTCAATCTGGGCAGGTGGCGGAGTGGTCAAACGCACCAGACTGTAAATCTGGCGACTTAGGTCTACGGAGGTTCAAATCCTTCCCTGCCCACCACATAACCTTCCAAACCGCGGGTGTAGTTCAGTGGTAGAACGGTAGCCTTCCAAGCTACACACGGCAGTTCGATTCTGCTCACCCGCTCCAATTTACTCCCTTTTTGGCACGCTTTTTGCGATGTCCAAGAAACCCCAACAAAATATAAAAAAACACTTGACAAGACTTCTCTATTATGTTATATTTCAGGTCTATCTTAAGGTGTTTTCCTCTATCATCAACTGTTGAGCTCGTCGATAAATCGAGGTTTCCCTTTTTAGGAGGTGGTTTGCATGAGTAGAGTTATGACTGTTCATCAAGTGGCAAAATATTTAAATATGGTTCCTGATACCATATATAGAAAAGCTAGATCAGGTGAAATTCCGGCAGTAAAGATGGGTAAATGCTGGAGATTCCCTAAAGATACTTTAGATAAGTGGTTAAATGATCGTGCCCTGGAGTTTAATGGCAACGGAAAGACCACAAGGGATAGCTTATAATAATGCTTACCAAGAAAATCGCCTTCGGCGATAACTTTGCTACGATTTTCAGTGGTTGGAAGACTTCTTCTATGATTTTTCAAATTCCATACCATAAATATGCCCTTGTAGCTCAGTTGGTAGAGCACGTCCTTGGTAAGGACGAGGTCACCGGTTCAATCCCGGTCGAGGGCTCCAGTAACGGAAATAACAAGGAGGACAAAAATGGCTAAAGAAGTCTTTCAACGCACCAAACCCCATTTGAATATCGGCACCATCGGACACGTAGACCACGGAAAGACCACTTTGACTTCAGCGCTGACCATGTATCTAGCCAAAAAAGGCATGGCCGATGTACGCTCATATGACTCCATTGACAACGCCCCTGAGGAAAGAGAGCGCGGCCTAACCATTGCCATCAGCCACGTAGAGTACCAAACAGACGCCCGTCACTATGCCCATATCGACTGTCCGGGACACGCCGACTACATCAAGAATATGATTACCGGTGCCGCCCAAATGGATGGGGCAATCTTAGTTGTCTCAGCCAGTGACGGTCCGATGCCCCAGACCCGCGAGCACATTCTTCTGGCCCGCCAGGTTAATGTGCCTTCGATTGTGGTCTTCTTAAACAAATGCGATATGGTAGACGATAAAGAACTCTTAGAGCTTGTAGAGCTTGAGGTTAGAGAGTTGCTTTCCAAATATAAGTTCCCTGGCGATAAAACCCCGATCGTAAAAGGCAGCGCCTTAAAGGCCTCAGAATGCGCCTGCGGCAAAGAAGATTGCCCCACCTGTAAGCCCATGGCCGAGCTCTTAAAGGCTGTTGACGAATTCATTCCCACACCTAAAAGAGAGATCGACAAACCCTTCTTGATGGCTGTCGAAGACGTCTTCTCCATTACCGGTCGCGGTACCGTAGGCACCGGACGCGTGGAACGCGGTAAAGTCAAAACCGGCGAAGAGGTAGAAATCGTTGGTATGGGCACCAAATCCGCCAAAGCCGTAGTTACCGGCGTAGAGATGTTCAGAAAGACCTTAGATGAAGGCCAGGCCGGAGACAATTTAGGCCTTTTACTTCGCGGTGTAGACAAAGACCAGCTCCAGCGCGGCCAAGTTTTAGCTAAACCCGGCTCGATTACTCCCCACACCAAGTTCAAAGCCGAAGTTTACGTCTTGACCAAAGAAGAAGGCGGCCGACACACCCCCTTCTTCAAAGGCTACCGCCCACAATTCTACTTTCGCACCACCGATGTTACCGGCGTAGCTACTTTGCCCGAAGGCGTAGAAATGGTTATGCCTGGAGATAACGTAACCTTAGAAATAGAGCTAATTATCCCCATTGCTATGGAGAAAAACCTGCGCTTTGCTATTCGCGAAGGCGGGCATACCGTAGGTGCCGGGGTAATCAGTGAAATCATAGCGTAGGGTAAGAGGTTTAAAAATGCCTAAAAAGACTATAGCTAAAAAGAAAGAGAAGAAAGAAAAACAGAAGGCGCCGGTACAGAAGATCAGGATTAAATTAAAGGCCTACGACCACAGAATCCTGGATCAATCTACCGAGGAGATTGTCAATACTGCCAAACGCACTGGAGGCAAGGTCTGTGGGCCTATTCCCTTGCCTACCAAAAGAGAGCTATTTACCGTTTTGCGCTCTCCGGTAATTGACAAAAAATCCAGAGAGCAATTTCAGATCAAAACGCATAAGCGGATACTTGATATTATTGAGCCTACAGCTAAGACTATTGATGCTTTGCGCAAACTAGACTTGCCTTCCGGCGTAGATGTGGAAATAAAATGAGCGGGCTATTAGGAAAAAAGATAGGGATGACTCAAATTTTTAAAGATGATGGAGAAGTTGTGCCTATTACTCTAATTGAAAGCGGTCCTTGTTCTGTATTGCAGATAAAGACCCAGGAGTCCGATGGCTACAACGCTATCCAAATTGGCTTTGAAGACGTTAAGGATTCAAAGTTAACTTCACCCTTGCGAGGAAGATTCAAAAAGATTAAAGTTACGCCTAAAAGATTTATTAAAGAGATTCCTGTCTCTGAACCTAAAGAATACCAGCTTGGTCAAAACATTGACGTTGGGCAATTTTGTCCGGGGGAGTTTGTGGATGTGATCGGGACTTCCAAGGGCCGTGGTTTCCAAGGAGGCATAAAGAGGTGGCATTGGAGCGGAGGCCCGAAAAGCCATGGTTCAATGTCTCACCGTAGACCTGGTTCTATTGGGGCCAGTGCCTATCCCTCGCGAGTATTCAAAGGCCACCATTTGCCCGGGCAAATGGGTAATCAGAAAGTTACTGTTCAGAGCCTGGAGGTAATCAATATCGATAAGGAGAATAATCTTCTTCTGGTAAAGGGTTCTGTTCCCGGACACAACAATAGTTATTTAATTATAAGGAAGTCCAGGAAGAAAAAACCAAAAGTTGTAGAGGAAAAAGCCGAGGCCCAAAAGAAAGATCAAGGGCAGAAGAAATGAAAAGCGTCTCAGTGTATGATAAAAAAGGTAAGGCAACAGGAAAATTCTCTTTAGATCAGGATTATTTTAACGGCAAGACCAATAAGGACTTGCTGCATCAAGCCGCATTGATGTATTTATCGAACCAAAGACGCGGTTCGGCCTCTACAAAGACCCGTGCTCAGGTGCGCGGAGGCGGACGTAAACCTTGGAGACAGAAAGGTACAGGTCGCGCCAGAGCCGGCTCAATCAGGAGTCCTATCTGGAAAGGCGGCGGTGTTATCTTTGGGCCACACCCCAGACAATTCACATATAGTCTACCGAAGAAGATAAAGAGCCTGGCCTTGCGTCAGAGTCTAAACGGTAAAATTAAAAGTAATCAGTTTATAATTATAAATAACCTCTCGCTGAATTTACCTAAAGCCAAGGAACTTATGGCGGTTCTAACAGCCTTAAAGGCAAAAGAAAGGCCTTTGCTGGTACTAGAAAAACATAGCCCTGGAATACTTAGGGCTGCGCGAAATATTCCAGAGGTGGCGGTTAAGACATTTAATAACATTAATGCTTTTGATGTACTGAAACACAAAAAAGTTATTTTCTCCAAACAAGCTATAGAAAATTTAATTAAATTGAGAAAAAGATGAAAGTTCCTTACGATACCGTGATTAGCTTATTAAGAACAGAAAAAGGCACAGACCTTTTACCTTTAAATAAGTATCTATTTGTTGTGGAAATGAAATCGAACAGGATTCAGATTAAAGAAGCGGTGGAAGAGATCTATAAAGTAAAAGTGGCCAAGGTTAACACAGCGATTGTCTCGGGTAAGCCTAAGAGAGTAAGATTTCAAGCCGGTAAGACAGCAGATTGGAAAAAGGCCGTTGTTACTCTAAAACAGGGACATAAGATCGAGGTAACCTAGTAATGGGGATAAAAAAATACAGAGCGACAAGCCCTGGCATAAGATGGACCACCACCTCTTCCTTTGAAGAGATTACGGCTAAAAAACCGGAGAAATCCCTGACCCGCCCCTTAAGGAGAACCGGAGGCAGAAACCTCCATGGACGCGTAACCGTACGCCATCGTGGGGGAGGGCACAAGCGCAGAATAAGAACCATCGACTTCAAGCGCGACAAGGTGGACATCCCCGGGCGCATATTATCTATCGAGTATGATCCAAATCGCTCAAGCAGGATTGCCTTAGTGCAATATTCCGATGGAGAGAAAAGATATATTATCAGCCCCTTGGGTTTGAAGGTAAACGATGAAATAATTTCCGCCACTAACGCGGAGATGAAAGTAGGAAATAGCCTGCCTCTGGGCAACATTCTTGCAGGTACCCCCATTCATAACATAGAAATGGGTGAGGGAAAAGGCGGACAGTTAGTGCGTTCAGCCGGTGGGGCAGCGATTATTATGGCCAAAGAAGGCAATTTTGCCCATCTTAAGCTCCCTTCAGGAGAAATACGTAAAATTACTCTTGGCTGCCGGGCAACAATTGGCCAAGTAGGTAACATCGAACATGAAAGCCTCGTCTACGGAAAGGCGGGCAGAGTAAGATGGCTGGGCAGACGTCCGCACGTCCGAGGCGTAGCCATGAATCCCGTTGACCATCCTTTGGGAGGAGGCGAAGGCAAATCTTCCGGAGGCCGCCATCCGGTAAGTCCCTGGGGCAAATCGGCAAAAGGCTTAAAGACCCGAAAGAAAAAGAAGGCATCAGATAAATACATTTTGAAAAGGAGGGCGTAAGAAACCAAATGGGACGTTCATTAAAGAAAGGTCCTTATATAGATGAAAAGCTGTTGGAGAAGATTAAGAAGACTTCCCGTTTAGGAGGAGAAAAGAAGCCGATTAAGTCATTGTCAAGGCGTTCTAAGATTAGCCCTGAATTTGTAGGTTTTACATTTTTAATTCATAACGGTAGAAAATTTACTCCCGCTTTTATTACCGAGGATATGGTCGGGCATAAACTCGGAGAATTTGCCCCGACCAGGATTTTTAGAAAGCACGGTGGCGTAACCAAGGTATCTTTGGAAAAGACCTAAGGATGAAATCTGTATTAGTTTCAACGGCTTATGCAAAATATGTTCGAGTCTCTCCGCGTAAAGTGAGACAAGTTATCGACTTAATTCGAGGAGAGAAAATAAACCAGGCCTTAGCCATTCTGACTAGTATAAATAAAAAGGCCAAGGTATCTGTGGAGAAGGTTTTAAGGTCAGCGCTAAGTAATGCTAAACAGAATTCGCAGATGTTGGTTGATGAACTTTTTATTTCTAAGATTACAGCCGATAAGGGGCCGACGCTTAAACGATACCGTGCCGCGGCAATGGGACGGGCCACAATGATTCGCCACCGAACTTCGCACTTAAAAGTTGAGTTAGCCAAAAAGCCTGTAAAAGCAACTAAAACTATAAAGAAAGAAACGGTTAAAGACGCCGCCAAGAGAAAAACTCAAAAACGTCGAATTAGGAGATAAGATGGGTCAAAAGGTTCATCCTTACGCATTAAGGTTAGGTTTTATCAGAGGCTGGAAATCCTCCTGGTTTTCCAAAAAGAAGGATTTTACGCAGCTGCTTTACGAAGACTTTAAGATCCGAAAGTTTATCAAGAGTAATTTCTCTAACGCGGGAATCGCCAGTATAGATATTGAAAGGGCCTTAGGCAGGGCTAGGATAATTCTTTTTACCTCAAGGCCTGGTGTGATTATCGGTAGACGCGGGGCTGATATTGACCGCCTGCGTGATGAACTCCAGGATTTAACAGGAAAACAAATCTTTATCGATATAAAGGAAATTAAGAATCCGGCTCTTTCTGCACAGCTTGTAGCCGAAAATGTGGCCTTTCAATTAGAGAAAAGAATAGCCTTTAGAAGGGCAATGAAGAAGGCTTTGCGTATATCCATGGATGCCGGTGCCGGCGGGATCAAGATTGCCTGCGCGGGAAGGCTCGGGGGAACAGAGATGTCCAGAAAGGAAAGCTACCGAGAAGGAAAAATTCCTTTGCAGACATTTCGAGCAGATATAGATTACGGTTTTACCGAAGCCAGGACTACTTACGGGGCAATCGGCGTTAAGGTTTGGATTTATAAAGGCGAAATTTACCCACAGAAGAAACAAAAAGCTCCCCTTAAAGAAGAAACTACTAAGGAGTAAACAGTGGTATTGATGCCCAAAAGAGTTAAATATCGCAAATGTCAGAGAGGAAAGCGCCGCGGCCTATCTAACAAAGGTTCAGCTATTTCTTTTGGTGAATTTGGGTTGCAGGCCTTGGAGAATGCCTGGTTAACCAACATTCAGATTGAGGCGGCTAGAGTTGCTTTGACCAGGCATTTAAGAGAAGCGGG
>JAMXCY010000168.1 GCA_024543015.1 Candidatus Omnitrophota bacterium
CTCGAGGACATAGCTAAAAGGGTTAAGGATGCAGGGATTAAACGCCAGGCCTTAATAATTATTGGTGATGTTCTAAGAAAAAAGTACCAAAAGTCCAAACTTTACGATAAGGATTTTGAGCACGCCTTTAGAAGGAAGTAGGAATAATGAGGATAGCCATAGTCGCCGTTACTCGTGAAGGCCGAAAAATAGCAAAAATTGTTAATTCCGGTTTCCCCGGTAAAAGCAAACTCTATTGCCTGTCCAAGGGGCGTATTAAAAATTTGCTCGATAAGATCTTCGATAAAGATAAGTTTGAGGGCATTGTTTTTATTATGGCCTTAGGTATTGTGGCTCGGCTTATTGCTCCGCATCTTAAAAATAAATATCTTGATCCGGCTGTGGTAGCCATTGATAGAGTCGGTCGGTTTGTCATTAGTGTAGTTTCCGGTCACGCCGGAGGGGCAAATAAATTAGCCATAGAGATAGGTAACATTTTATATGCCGAGCCGGTCATTACCACCGGGTCTCACGCCAGAAAGAATATAATTATTGGCACAGGATGCAGGCGCGGCATAAAAAAAGAGGAGATTGTTAAGGGAATAAAATATGCAGTCGCCAAGACGAAATCGTCGTTGAATAATGTCAGATATATTGCTACTATAGATATGAAGAAAAATGAATCCGGTTTAAAAAAGGCATGCGTAGAACTGGGAATACCTTTAAGGATCATACCAATCGATGCAATCGGGAACTTTAAAGGTAGCTACAAGAGGTCGTCTTTTGTAAAGAAAAAGATCGGAATCGAAGGAGTAAGTGAACCATGCGCGCTACTGGCTGGAAGAAAAACAAAGCTAATCTTGTCCAAGGCAAAAGTAGGCAGGGTTACCGTGGCCGTTGCCCGGGAAAGCTCTATATAATCGGTATCGGCC
>JAMXCY010000169.1 GCA_024543015.1 Candidatus Omnitrophota bacterium
TTAGCAATTTTACCGATATTAATAGTTATAAAAGTAATGACTATCATTGTAGTCATTATGGCGAGAAAAAAAATAGAGATTTGAGCTTTTTCTGATAATGATTTATGTTTTGAAAAAAATCTAAACATTAACTCCCCTTTGAAAAAAATACAATAAAAAATCTTTAGGGGACAGGTGGAGCTATATAGGTAGGCCAAACATCTGCCTTGTATCCTCCACTTGCGCCGCTTTCATCTACGCTGCGATTAGGCGTGCCAGCCATCACCCGGCTGAAAGTATAAGTAACCTGACGAATAGGGATATGACTATTACCCCAAGCCCAAATACCAATAGCAGCACCTAAAAGCATGGTTCCGGCCAGATAAACAATAGTTGATTCTAAAGCGCTTTGAGCTTTTTTCATTACTTTCCTCCCTGTCTGCCGGTAAGCAGGCTAAAGAATTATCTTCCGTGGCCCCGGGCTTGAACGCGAGTAGTCTGCTCGCCTATTTCATAAATCATAACTTCACCAACACCTGCTGACCTCGATGTACTGGCCCGACCGCCATTGGCCTGAACGCTGACACCTTCACCAATTATAGTAACATATGAAGGTGCGATACCTCCGCTGGGTTGCTGCTCACCCAAATCATATTCGATAGGCATACCAAATCTTCCTCCTAAAGCATTAATTCCCATATACAGGGTCTTCTCGGGATCCTCTCCCTGGTCTTCTACGCTGGGGATAGCCCACATCACATAACCGGCGCCGCTGCTGGTTGTTTTCTTGCCCACAATCGGTCTGCTAACATCAGCCTGCCTTCTATCATCCCAAGTACCGTAAGCAACAATTTTATTATCATCATG
>JAMXCY010000170.1 GCA_024543015.1 Candidatus Omnitrophota bacterium
GGCAGCAAACCCAATCCCGATGCTACTTGCTGCTGAGACAAATGCGCAGGGTGCAGTGATAGCCACCAATCCTCCCACTACTCCATTAAGCGCCATACTGGCATCTGGCTTTCCGAATATCTTCCAGGCAGCGAACATTGCACCTATTGCACCTGCTGCTGCAGCCAAAGTGGTGGTAGTAGCAATATGGGCAATATCTACTACAGCTGCCATCGTGCTTCCCGCGTTAAATCCAAACCATCCAAACCAGAGTATAAATACACCTAAGGTTGCCAGGGGAATACTGTGTCCGGGGATAGCATTAGATGAGCCATCCGGATTGTATTTACCAATTCTGGGGCCCAGCATTATTGCTCCTGTAAGCGCAATCCAGCCTCCTACAGAGTGAACCACTGTAGATCCAGCGAAATCCCACATACCTATTTCTGCTAACCAACCGCCACCCCAAATCCAATGGCCTACAAAAGGGTATATCAAGGCTGAGATTACTATACTGTAAATGATATAACCGACAAATTTGGTTCTTTCAGCCATGGCACCAGAGACAATGGTAGCTGCCGTGGCAGCAAATACCATCTGGAAGAAATATTTACACTCTAAAGGAACTGTGCTCCAGTCTAAAGAAGCAAAAGTTCCTCCTGTATCTTTAAGAAAAAACCCACTTGTGCCAAAGAAAAGATTTCCTGCTCCAAACATAATCCCAAAACCTACAATCCAATAGGCAATACTGCCAAAGGAGAAATCCATAAGGTTCTTCATCAGTATATTGCAGGCATTTTTAGCGCGGGTAAAACCTGCCTCCAGCATAGCAAAACCTGCCTGCATAAACATAACCAATACACCCG
>JAMXCY010000019.1 GCA_024543015.1 Candidatus Omnitrophota bacterium
TCCTAAAGCATGGCAGGATTACCTGCTCAAAGACAAAAAGGAATTATATAAGCTCCTATCCAATAAGAAGTTTAAGACCTACTGCATCACTTATACCTGGGAATTTGAGAAGATAGAAAAGGAATATCCGCGGCCGCTTTTTGTTTTAGGGAAAGCAGAAAAATATGTGTTGTTTACGAATAAAAGATAAAGAGGATAGAGCTATAAGCCGAGTTCTGTATTTGACGGCCATCCATCTAGCCTTGCCGTTGCCGACAAGATCAATTAGCGGTCAACCCGAAAGTAATGACGAACCGGGTCGGTTCGTTGCCATATAAGCATCCCTTCCTATTTAACCTTTCTCCGCGTAGAGATTACCGCGTTTCACCCAAATTTTGCTCTGCAAAATTTGGTATTGAGGCAGCGTTAAAAGATGCGAGCGAGTAGCAAGCATCTTAGCTACCGAAATACTTTACAAAGCAAAATTTGACTCGTCTCTGTGGCTCTGATCCTACTCCGTACCGAGGTACGAAGCGATGGGCGTTACCCACTACGCTACCCTGCGGAGCTCGGACTTTCCTCTCGTCCCAAACTTGCGCTCGGGAACCAGCGACCATCCGCTCTATCCTCTAATTTTTAAGCTGCTATCAATCCTGGCATCAATAGCCTGATTGGCAAGCTTATCACTTTCTTTGTTTTGCTCTCGACTAATTTGCCTTATCTCTAAACTGCTAAAACCCCTCTTTAAATGCAGGAACTGTTCAAAATAAGACTTAAGATTGGCATTCTTAACTCTATATTCACCGTTTAACTGCTTAACTAAAAGTTCGCTATCTGAGTGCACTACTGCGTTTTTCAAACCAAGGATAAAGGCCTCTTGTAAGGCATAGATTAAGGCTGTGTATTCGGCAGCATTGTTGGTAGCCTGGCCGATATATTTATAAAGCTGCCTTAAGGGCTTTCCCTGGCCATTCTTAATGCTAATCCCGATCCCTGCTTCTCCGGGGTTGCCGCGTGCGGCTCCATCAATATAGATAAAACACTTTTTTTCTTCCATCGCTCTACCCTGACCAATACAAAAGACGAGAACAAAAATCACAGGTGATTATTTCATCTTTTATTCTGGTCTCGTTAATTATCTGGGGAGGTAAAACTCGGTTACAACCGCCGCAGGATTCACCCACTATAGCTACCAGGGCCAATCCCCTTTTGGCTTTAAGTATTCTCTCATAGCGGCTGAGCAGGCCTTTCTCAACATTAGCACTCAACTGGCTTCTGTCTTTTTCCAGAGAAGATATCTTCGTCTCGATTTCCTTAATCTCTTGGTCTATTTTTGCTGTTTCCTGCTTTAGGTTTTTCTCCTCAGCGGCGATATTGTCCTTTTCTCCGGCAAGGCCTGTTTTAGCGACATCTATTTTCTCCATCAAGGCCAGGATATCGTCTTCTAAAACCGCGTTGTCGGCCTTTAAACCCTCAATTTGTTTCTGCAGGGATGTGTACTCCTTATTGTTCTTAATTTGATAAAGCTGGCCCTGGTATTTCTTGATTTCTTTCTCTTTGGTCTCCAGATCCATTTCGTAATCTTTTCGCTTTAGCTGCAAAGACCTCCAGGCATCTTCTTTGGCCTTTATGCCTTCTTTCTTTTGGGAAAACTCCTCTTCCAGGGCCTGTTTTTCTGTCGGCTTGGCGACCTTTTCCTCTGCTAACTGATAGAGTTGGGCATCAAGCTCTTGCAGTTTAATTAAGATATCGATTTGTTCCTGTATCTTTTCCATTTTAATAATCCCACCATCTCGCCAGCGAAGGTGGCTGATGATGGGCCCACAAGGATTCGAACCTTGAACCAACAGATTATGAGTCTGCTGCTCTAACCGTTGAGCTATGGGCCCGATATAGTAAATGGCAAATAGCTTATGGCTTATAGCATAAATTAGGTATGTATAATACCAGATTTTTGGTGGGATGTAAAGAGGGAATTAAAATGGACAACGTCTCTAGATTCATAAGGCGGGGATATTGGCTGCGGAGTGGTGGGGTAAAAACTATAGGGAAAAATAAAGGCCCATTCTTGATGTAAGAAATGAGCCTTTATTAGTTTAGAAATCCCACGCTAAGATACTTTATCTTGCCCAGTCGTCAAATACAAACTCTGGGTCGATTATCGGTTCATAATCGGCAGGTTGAGGAAATGGGAAAGTGACCACTTCATACAACCCAACAGCAGTACGGGCAATACCCAAGCCTAGTCCTCTCAAAAACCCCCAAGTAATGCCCTTCCCAATATGCTCTTCTTTGCTCACTTGATAGACTTGCTTGGGAATCTCCACCACCCCGGTCAACGTATTGGCTATGCCTCGCCCTAGTTTACGCATCGGATCAGCAAAACAGGGAGTTATGATTGCATTAAAGATAATGAGGCTAGCTACTAAAATCGTGAGTGCCTTGTGCATCTTTTACACCACCTTTCTCCTATCCACCATAATTGCTGCTTTTACCTTATGTCCTACTAAATCCTTACCATATAATTATGGCCTTGTCAAGGGGGGTTATTAAAATTTTTAACTATCTATACCACACATTTGTGTGGGTAGGAAGAGAAGAAATAAGATTGTCCACTCTATTGAACGAATACGGTGGGCTAAAATCTGAAATTTGGTGGGTACGCCTGAAAGGGGCTGTTATGATTATGAGTCTGCTGCTCTAACCGTTGAGCTATGGGCCCAAATTTGCGTAAGCAAATTTGGTACTGAGCCACCGTTAAGAAATGCGAGTAAATACGAGCATTTTAGGTGGCGAAGTACCTCTCCTTGATAGTTGCCGAAATGCCTTCCTAGTTTAAAAGTTTAATGTTTAAAGTAAGGCTCATACTACCAGATTTTGGGTGGGATGTAAAGGAGATTTTAACCTAGGGATACAGTTCTCCGATTGGATTAAAAACAATCTGTTACATGTCTTGGTCTGGAACAAAAATTTAAACAGTTCTCCAATTCTTCTGAATGCTATATGTCGGATGCAATTTAAAATTTAACTTAATCTTCTCTATATCATCACCAACCAAACCTTGAATTGAATAATCTCCTAATCCTTGTTCATGTAAATAATAAAGGTATCCTATGCTTTCGGGTTGAAGGCCCATTAATCTTGCGCCAATACCATCCGCTTTCAACGGGTCTATCGAACTCACTGCTGCTTCTAATCTTACAGGGAAACCATCTACCGGCCCATTCCCATCCATACAATAAAATCCATCTAGGATCACAAGATCTGGCCAGGTAAGCTTAGCAAGATTAACTATATTTTGATGAATTACTTTTGTAGCCTTTGTATAGGCAATCGATTTTTTAAAAATAAAATTTACTAAATTAGGCACTCTACGCCTCATCCAAGAAATTGCTGATGTGGGTATATATGTAAATATTGTCTTGGCATCCGGGGCGCTAGGAGTCCGCAGCCCATGAAGTAAAGATTTATCTTCTTGCCTAATTAAGCCTGCCATATTTTTTATACCAAAGGTGGCAATAGCATAGTTATGTGTTTTGGGAATTCCTATAGATATTCTATAATCGAAATCAAAAAAGCGTTTTACTATTCTTGCCCTTTCGTGCCCCGCTATAGACATAATTGGGAATTCTAAGAAATCTGAAAAGTCCTCTATGCATTCGAGTTTGACATTTTTATATTTTTTTGTTAATTCAAAATAGCCAAATTTTCTAAAAACTTCTTTTGTAGTTGATTTTTCATAGTAAGCACTACCGCTACCTTCTAAAATAGTAAATTGACTATGACGCAATTCACTGAAATTATCCAGCAAAAAATCTATCGTTGCCTCCACCGCTTTCGGATCTGTATTCGCAAATACATTCTGGGTAGCAGTTAAATTAGGTTTTATTAAAATATGTTTTTTGTTCTTAATTTTATCTAAATCTGGCTTTATAAAATCTAGTGACCTTTTTATATTGCCGTATCTCTGGGGGCCTTTTACCAAAGAAACTTTTTTGTTCATATTTTGGATATACATTGCCATCTAAATGACAACTAAAAATAGTGCTTTTTACTGGTGTCCAAATACTGTCCAATTTAGGGCCAAAAGATACCAAAGCATACCAAATGGTGTATATAGGAAAACGCCTTATTCATATTCGAATGTTGTAACTACCGCAGTTTAAAGCTGTTAACTACAGACTCTGATATGTTTATGAGTCTGCTGCTCTAACCGTTGAACTATGGGCCCGGGCTTAGTTCAAAGTTTAAAAGTTTAATGTTTAAAGTGAGATTTATATTACCAGATTTTGGATGCGCTGTAAAGGGGAATTTAGTGTACTGTCCTGCATAGTTTCAAGACATCCTCCTACGTTAAAGCTTCGGAGGACAGGCTGTCCCGCGACCAAAGGGAGTCCCGAGCGAAGTCGAGGGAGTTAAAATGGACAACGTCTCTAGATTCTCTCTATTTCCATTCAACAATCCCTGTTCCAGTCCAACTTCCAAACGAGGTTAAATCCAACTTGGGTAATGAAATATTTCTCCAAATCTTTAACATATTCCAGAGACGAATATCGTCAAATATTATTACTGGTTTTGTCTTAAAGGATAAGGATTTAAAATTATCTAAAAACTTTTGTTCCATAATTCCGTCTTTTTCAGCATCAATAAATATCATATTGGCTTTTTCTAATAACTGGCGATACTTAGAAAAAACGGAAGGTTCACTCAAATCATCAATATATTGAACAAGTCTCCCATCCTTAAAATCATCCTCTCGTAAGTAAGTCGCTGGAAGTGATTTCCAATTAACTATGTCGAAAGTAGCTATTTTTGAGCCTTGAGGAAGGAATTTTTTCATTGATAATGCAGACAATCCTCTGCACGTTCCTATCTCAATAACTATTTTTGGTTTTAGTGCTAACACCAGTCCCGCGAGAAGCTTATAATGTTGCCCTGGCCAAATATTGGTAGAACTACGATGTTTTTCTATTGGACTTATCTCATCAAGAGATAGTTCTTGTGCATATCCTATAGCCTTCAAAGCAAGTGATATTAAATATTTTGAGGGTTGAGAAATATCGTCATCTGCAGAAAATAACATGGAGTATTCGGCATGTCGTACTTGAACTGGGGACGGCATTAACTTTCTTATAAGCCCTTTTTTAATCTTTTTCATAATCTTTTTCGAGTAAGTAAGAGACGTTGTCTAAAGTAAGCAAAATATCTGGTGGGCGTAGAAGGATTCGAACCTTCGATCTCCACAATGTGAGTGTGGCGCTTTAACCAGCTAAGCCATACGCCCAAATAAAAAGGATGAATCCTGAGGAAAACATTTTACCACAGGACCCATCCTCTGTCTATGCTCTTTGTCTACAGTAATCTTTTCTCCTCATTAAGACCCAGGTCGAGGAAGTTCTTTAAACGACGACTACGGGTAGGATGGCGTAGCTTGCGCAGTGCCTTAGCTTCAATCTGCCTGATCCTTTCACGGGTTACCTTAAAGATGATTCCCACCTCTTCGAGTGTACGCGGATAGCCATCGCCAATGCCAAAACGCAGTTGCAATACCTTCTTCTCTCGCTCTGTCAGAGAAGTTAATACATCTTCCATTTCCGACTTAAGCATTGAATAAGCCGTGGCATTGGCCGGAGAAACTGCACTTTTATCCTCAATAAAATCGCCAAAATGGGTATCCCCTTCGTCTCCCACCGGTGTCTGCAAGGAAATAGGCTCCTGGGCAATCTTTAACACCCCACGTACCTTCTCCACGGGCATATCCATCTGGCGGGCAATCTCTTCCGGCACCGGTTCCCTGCCCTTTTCCTGAACCAGAGCCCGAGAAATACGAATTAGCCTGTTAATGGTCTCGGTCATATGCACGGGAATACGAATGGTCCTGGCCTGGTCGGCAATAGAGCGAGTAATCGCCTGTCTGATCCACCAGGTAGCATAGGTGCTAAATTTGTACCCCCGGCGATAATCATATTTATCTACTGCTTTCATCAGGCCGATATTTCCCTCTTGAATCAAATCCAGAAAAGTTAAACCCCGGTTGGTGTATTTTTTAGCAATACTGACTACCAGTCTCAGGTTAGCTTCTACCAAGGCCTTCTTGGCCCTGTTAAATTTGTTCTGTTTGGACCTGATTAATCTAATCTGCTCTTTGATCTTATCGTAAGGCAGGCCAAATTCTCTTAACACTCTTTTTCTTTTCTGGATTAAAGCGCCTATCTTACCCCTGGACTTTTTCCTGCGCAAGCGCTTCAGGTCTGAATCCAGCTCGCTTATCTGGTGAAAGCTGGATTTAATTTTGGCAGCAATTTTTTCTACTACAGAAGTAAGCAAGTCAAATTGCCAAAGCAAAGAAACGATATTTTCCTGTTTGCGGGTAGCTCTTAATTTAGAAATCAAAACAGCAGTCTTCTTCAGCAGTTTATCGCGATTAAGGCTGGCCTCCTCCCGAATGGCCTCTTCCAGATTAAACTCAGTCTTGACAATTCCATTAGCTACATTTAAAACTTCCTTTTTTGTCCGCAGGCAATTAAATAGTGTTTCCCGAAAGTTATTTTCCGCTACCTCTATTTCTTTCGCTAGCCTAATTTCTTCTTCCCGGCAAACAAGGGGAATCTGTCCCATCTGCCTTAGATACATCCTGACCGGGTCATCCATCCGAGCTAAGCGCGGAAGAGCTTCGGGTTTCTCCTTTACAGTAACTTCCTCAGGGGTTGCTTTCTCCAGTTCCTGCTTCTGTTCTGCCCCGATAATCTCAATGTTCTCATTGCCCAACATGATCAGAATCTCATCGATTTCTTCGGAAGAGACTATATTTTCAGGCAGAATGTTATTTACCTCTTCGTAGGTAAGCCGTCCCTTCTCCTTGCCAGCAGCGATAAGTTTCTCTAGCTGTCTTACTCTTTTACTCTTTCTGCTAGCTTGCTTTTTTTTCTGCATGTTTTCTACCTCGATTTTTAATCAAGTGGTTATATTTACCCACTAATTCTATAATTTTATCTTTATGCCCCCAACCCTGAGCAAGCTTAATCTCTCTTTGTAATCTATTAAGCCGGTCTTTTAAATTATCCATCTTTATCCGCGCAATACAATCGGTTAAGGTCTTCTGGCGGTTAATCAGCTCTTCGGTGCAGCTAGAAATACGTGAAATCAACTCAGCGGCATCTGTACTGCCTAAATAACTGATTAACTGGTCCGGCTTAATGCCCTGGCCTTGAGTATGTACCCGATAAACTACGCGCATTGCTTCTCTAATGCGCAAATCATGGAAATCCTCAAGGGCTAGATGATTTTTGATTTCTCCAACCGCATCTTCGTTTTTGAGCATAATTTTTAAAAGCATCTCTTCGGCCGGACGTAAGGCTTGAAAACTCACCCCCCTGAAATTATCTTTTTGGTAATACTCGAAGTCCTTTTTAACTTTTTTAAGCTCCGCTAAAATCCACTCTTCTCCCAGTGACTTCTCGCCCCTAGAAAACTCCTCAGCCAGCCTCTTGACATAGCCGCTGCGGCGAATAGCATTTTGCACCCGGCGAATAGTGGGAAGCATCTCTTTAGCGATGCCGACCTTACCCTCCACTGTATCCAGTTTATACTTCTGGGTCAGTAGATTTAATTTATAATCAAAGAGGTCGCTGGCCTGTTTAATCTTTTCCTGAAAACTTTCCTTGCCAAACTTGCGCAAGAAACTGTCCGGGTCCTCATTGCTTGGCAGGCTGACAATTCTTACATTGGTATCTTCTTCGATAAGTAAATCTAAACTGCGCAGGCTGGCTAACTCTCCGGCCTGGTCAGAGTCAAAGACCATGACCACATTATGGGTATAACGCCTAAGTTGCCTTATCTGTTGTGAGGTAAGTGCTGTGCCTAAGGAAGCGACAACATTGCTAATGCCATGCTGATAGACTATAAGCAAGTCAATATAGCCTTCCACGATGAGGCAAAAATCTTGTTTTTTAATCTCCTCCTTGGCGAAATTCAATCCATACAAGTGATTGCCTTTGATGTAAATAGGTGTTTCCGGAGAATTCATATATTTAGGGCTATGCGAGTTATCTAAGACCCTGGCGCCAAAAGCAATGATACGGTTGCGTACATCAAAAATGGGAAAGATTATCCTTTGTTTAAACCTATCATAGTAAAAGCGGTCCTCTTTGCGTAAAATCAATCCGGCTTTCTCCAGCAGTCCTTCCCCCACTCCCTTAGTGCGCATAAATTTTAGCAAACCGTTGTCGCTTAAGGCAAAGCCTAATCTAAAGGCAATAATGTTTTTGGCAGGAAAAGTTCTTTTCTTGAGATACTCCAAAGCCGGCCGGCCCTTTTGTTCTTTTAGATTGGCCTGATAAAAGGTGCAAGCCAGTTCGTTTATTTGAAAAAGGTCACGGCTTTCTTTTTGTTCCCTGACAAACATAGAGCTGCGGGGAAGTGCAACATTGGTCTTCTCCGCCAGCATCCGCACCACCTGCGGAAATTCCAACCCCTCGTGCTTCATAATAAAATTAAATACATTCCCGCCGGCCCCGCAGCCAAAACAATGAAAGATGCCCTTATCCGGGCTAACCGTAAACGAAGGCGTCTTCTCCTGGTGAAAAGGACAAAGAGCCCGGAAGTTCCTCCCTGCCCGCTTTAAGGGAATATACTGCGAGACAATTTCTGCGATATTGCACTTATCACGAATCTGGTCAATTACGTTATCAGGAAAAAGGCTGGGCATTGTTATTTTCTCTTGATCCGTTTAAACCCGGAACATTCGATAATATTGAGTTTTTGCTTTTTTTCTAGCTTATCTAACAAAAGATTCAAACCCAGTGAATCGCTGCCAATGTGCCCAGCAATAATTACATTAATATGCTCGGCGCTAACCTTACGGAAATGTTCTTCGCTTAAATGCATAGCCAATATGGTGCCAATACCTGCCTGGGATAGCTTACGGAAGATATCTTTAGAACCTTCCGTGCCTCCGGTCATATCCACAAAGATTTTTCCTACTTGGCGCTTAGTGGTCCCAACAATAATTCTGGGACCGGCCTTCTCTTGTGCAGCCTGGCGATATTCTGGAATATCTTTTAAAATACCCAAAATATCCTCTAATGTATCCGGTTTCTTTTTGTCTAGTAGTTTTTGCAAATACGTGGCTACGTGATTATCTGCGGGAGTATGGCAACACATAAAAGCTAACTTTAAGTGCCGAGCTATATCTACTGCACGACTATGATTCGCCGGCATTACCTTTCTTCTGACCTCGGCAATACGCTCGGCCATTAATGACTCGGCAACGCTAATAGACACCCCTAAGTTCTTTAAGATACCTGAGTGGATGTCCATTACCTCCGCCAGCCCGGCCAAGGCCTTGCCTTCAGGGTGATGTGAGATCACTAAATCTATTTTCTCCCCTTTTTGATTGAGCCTATCGGCTAATAATAATTCTCCTGCCTCTATATCAATGCCCATTAAAATAGTTTTTACTTTTTGATCAGGCCTGCCAAATAGAATCCTGGTATCACTATATGGATTAGCCAGCCTTTCCTGGTCAAAGTCCAGCTTCTGTTTCTTGCTCAGCTGCTGATATACCTTTTTAATCCTCGCCTGACTCTTCTTGACTGCTTCTTTTCCTCGTGGGTCAGCATTAATGCCCTCTTTTACCATAAACTCATAAATATCTCTTAGGGTCATTTACTCTCCTTCAGTTTCGGGTTTAAAGCGAACAATAAACTCTAACATCCTGGGCCCCATTTCTTTGAGCTCGGCTCCGGAAAATGATTCTTGCTCCACGCTTTCTTTGATATACTCAAAAGGAAGCAGCGTCAGCGCAAAAAGAAAGAGGCTGGCAAAAACAAGGCTGCGGCCCAGGCCCAGAATTAAGCCTCCCCACTTCTCTATCTCCCCAAGAAGCTCAAGATGCAACACCTTAAACAACAATACCCTAACTGTCCTGAACACAAGAAGTAACAAAAAAAACAAGATGAGAAAGGAAAGAAAATTGGCTACTTGGAGGGAAAGGAAAGAACTGGTAGCTAACCATTTACCTAAATGCCCATAATATAAAAGAGACAGCACACAAGTCGCAACGGCTCCTAAAACCTTGAAAAGTTCAATCGAAAAACCTCGCTGCAGACCGATGTAACCGCCTCTAATTAAAAAGATTATGACAATTACGTCAACCCAATTTCCTACCGGCAGAAAACTTAAATTCATGCTTAAATAAATCCGAAAAGTTCTTGTAAGTATACCACAAAAGTACTCAAAAGTCAAGAGCAGCAAACAAATAATTATACTTGCAATATACTCAACTTTATGTTAAAATTAGCTCTCGTTAATTTCAAACAACGGAGGTAGCGATGTCGCGAGTTTGCGCAATCTGCGGTAAAAGACCTGTGGCCGGAAGAAGAATTAAACGCCGAGGTCTGGCTAAGAAAAAAGGCGGCGTAGGTAGAAAAATTACCGGTATCAGCAAACGTACTTTTGCGCCTAATCTGCAAAGAGTCAAAGTCACTATTAAAGGAACCACAAAAAGGATTCGGGTCTGCAGTAAATGTCTTAAGGCCGGTAAGGTGCAAAAGACTTAAAGCTCAAACCACCTTCAGGTCTTCTATCTTCAGTTGAATAGAGAAATTTCCCTGCCAATTATTTATAGAAGGTGAATAAGCCAAATCTATTATTTCACCTCCTGAAAGCTTCGGAATCACTCCCGCCTTATTATACCCTATCGCCTCGCAAGTAAGCCGTCCATCAGTAACCCAAAACTTTATATGGTTAGCCGCAATTACAGAAGCTCGAGACTTAACTTTTAATTTTGCCGAGCAAAATAAAGGTTCGGGGTTATCTGCCCCAAATGGGGTCAGGGCCTCTAACTGTTCAATTAAATTCGTATCTAAATCTGAAAGGGGTATCTGGGCATCTATATCTAATGCAGGCAGAAGGTCTTCCGGCAAGAGCATTTCTTTAGTGACTCTATTGATAGTTTGAAAAAATTCGTTGAATTTGTCTTTTTTTAACTTTATCCCGCAGGCGCGCTGGTGGCCTCCGTACTCCTGTAGCAAATGTTTGCAACGGGTCAGGGCTTTGAAAAGATGAAAGTTACCAATCGAGCGGCCGGAACCCCGACCAAATTCTTCCTCTAAACTAATCATAATCGTGGGGCGAAAATACTTTTCTACCAAACGCGAAGCCACAATACCGATTACCCCCTGATGCCAATTGGGCGCCCCCAAGACAATTATACTATGCTCCTTAAAGTTAATCTCTCTTTCTACCTGCTCAATAGCCTGCTGAAGCGTCTGGCTGGCAATCCGCTGCCTGAGACGGTTTCCCTTGTTCAGTTTTTGGGCCAGATGCTGGGCTTCGATTTCTGTCTGGGCTAAGAGTAATTTCAAAGAATCCTCAGGACTGCCCAATCTTCCGCTGGCATTTATTCTTGGCCCTAAGATATACCCAATATGCCGGGCGTTAATTTCCCTCTCGGCCAATCCGGAAATCTCCATTAAGGCCTTCAGTCCCAAATTCTTAGTCTGCCTAAAATCTGCCAGACCGTGTTTGACTAAAACCCTATTTTCACCAGTCAGTGGAACAATATCACCTACCGTTCCTAAGGTAACAATATCCAGATAGTTATCCAGTACTTCTTCTTGGCTGCCGCTAAGTGCGCTGGCAAGCTTTGCGGCCAGACCTACGCCGGCAAGATACTTGTAGGGGTAGGAACAACCTTTCTGCAGCGGATTGATAACCGCCAAAGCTTGAGGTAAGGAATTG
>JAMXCY010000001.1 GCA_024543015.1 Candidatus Omnitrophota bacterium
CTTCGCTTCGCTCGCAATGACGTCTGAGGCACAAAATCCAGGCCTTGGGGAGCCAGATTTTCTTGTTATCAAACTCAATTAGGATGGCCTTAGGCGTTTCTTTGATGAGATTGACGTCTATCCAGATGTAATCCTGGGGGTTTGTGGCACGGTTGAGCCAGTATTTGAGGTTAAACATGGGTTTCTCGCTCCTTTCTGAGGCGCTTGGCCCCTTCTTTGAGCCAATCCGGTTGATAAGGAAGTTCACAAAGCAGCTTTCCCTCTTCCCTAAACTCGTCTCTTCTTTTCTTGACCTTTTTGGTTGTGATCTCTTTGTGGGCAGTGTCGCGACATTGCTTGAGCTCGAGCTTATCAACCGGAAGATCCTGTAACTCTACCCAGATCTTTGGCTTTTTGTTCTTGCGGCCTGATATCATCTCTTTCTGAGTGTCTATAAGGCCCATGCTGCTGAGTTCCTGGCGCGCCTTATAGATAGGTAGCGTTGGATAGGCCGGTGGCCTCTTGTAGGGCCATTGTGCCGTAACAACTCCTGCCATTAGCCCCACCGGCAAGGACATAAAGAATATAAAGCTTAGCCGCTGATGCAGACATTTCTTTTAAGAAGCCTAATTCTTTAAGATCTCGGTCTATCCAGCCAAAAGGAAAAAGTTTTCTCATAGTTTAAATGTTCTATTTAGATATCTATTTAATAAATATATATGAGAGTTTAAATTTTGAACTATGCTGTGCTGAAAGCTGAGTTTAAAAATTAAACTATGCTTTCGCACCACAATTCCACCACATAAATGGGCAAAAAGAGACACCTGGTCTGTGATGATAACTGATGTAAACTGAGATAAGGTGATGTTGTATGTGCTTGGTATATATGGGGGTTGGAACGATTTAGGTGAGTTTATGCGGGGATTTGGGGGTGTGCTTAAAACATATGGCGGAGAGGCAGGGATTCGAACCCTGGATACCCGAAGGTATACGCGCTTTCCAAGCGCGCGCACTCGGCCAGGCTATGCGACCTCTCCATATTCATTATCTTGTGATTTTTAATATTTTATAGTTTAAATCTCCGGCAGGCACTTTTATTGCTATAACATCGCCGACCTTATGTCCCAGGAGCGCCTTACCCACAGGAGATGTTACTGAAATCTTTTTCTGGGCAAAATCGGCTTCCAGTTCGGCAACTAGCGTATATTTGAGTTTTCGCTCTGTGTCTAAGTCTTCTAATATTACGGTTGCGCCAATGAATGCCTTACTCTTATCAATATTGCTATCATCAAGAATTTGCGCATTGGATAGCTTTTCTTCCAATTCAATAATGCGTTTCTCATTTAAGCCTTGTGCTTCTTTAGCGGCATCGTATTCGGCATTCTCACTTATATCGCCTTGCTCACGAGCCCTGCCAATTGCCTCAGATAATTCTCGAGTGCGTACTGTTTTTAAATAGGTAAGTTCTTTCATTAGTTTATCATAGCCTTTTTGGCTAAGGTGTACTTTAACCATTATCAGTCTTTACTCCTAAATTTAACAAGCACTAATTAATTGACGCCTTTGAGTTAAGCAATCGCGCATTTGAGTCTTTTGTGCACAGTATCTTTTAAAGAAAGAAAATCTTTAGGCTCTAATTTTTCTGTTTCAACCGGCGCAAGTACCGTTAGCCTACCGTTGACCTTTCTTTTAAAAACCCAGCTCATTTTCGGGATGGCTTCTCTGGTGCCAGTTATGGCAATAGGAAGGATGGGTTTTTTCTGCTGTATAGCCAATTTAAATGCGCCATTCTGAAACTCGCCTATTTTACCGGTTTTACTTCGCGTACCTTCCGGAAAGAATACCACCGATATATCATTCTTCAGCCAATACACAGCTTCCCGATAGACTTTTCTAATACTGCCGAATTCTCCCCGCGAGAGCCTGATGTGCTTGGTCAGAAAAAGGCACCAACCAATAAACGGTATTTGAAAAAGACTCTCTTTTGCTATCCACTTAAACTGCATGCGAGTCTTATACATCACTACGATATCCGCAAAACTTTGATGATTGGCAACTACTATATATGTTTTATGCGGGTCAATGTTCTCTAATCCGCTCACCTGAAGGTGCCAAAAAGGATTAAAGCCGATAACTGCATCTGCCCACCAAAAACATTGAGCGTGATTAATTTTTCTTTTTTTGTCAAAGGGAAAAAGAAGTATAGTCAGGGCTAATTCCACAAAGAATAGCGAGATAGTCAATATTCCGGTAACTGCCCAGATCACCACTGAAATAATAGCTGTCATTTTTTCATGCCCATCAAGAAATAAGCAGGTTCGGTTCAGGGACGCCTGCGATATTTTCGTTTTCCCCTTCTTCTTCCTGCGTGCCTAAAACTACCTTGAGGTTTTGTATACTGAATAAATTTTTCGTGCTGAAACTCGGGATGCCCTGCTATGGGCAGAGCAGTTTTAATAAGCTTTTCTATGCTGCGCACATCCTTGCCCTGCTCAGGCATGGCAAAGGTAATGGCCCGGCCTTCGTGGCCGGCGCGTCCTGTGCGGCCGATGCGATGCACATAATTTTCGGCGTTCTCGGGCACATCATAGTTAATAACCAGCTCTATCCCGGTAACATCAATGCCCCTGGCCGCCACGTCGGTAGCAACAAGTATCCTGTATCTTCCCGCCTTAAAGCCGTCAAGCGCCTGGCGGCGCTGGCTGAGTGAGCGGTCGGAATGAATTTCTGCGGCACTGTAGCCTTTGTTTCTTAGCAGACGGTTCAATACAGTCGCACCCCGCCTGGTTCGGGAAAAAAGCAGAACCGAACCGCGATAACAGTCGAGTATCTTTGTCAGGAGCTGTTTTTTCGCGGCTTTATTAACAATAAATAATTCCTGAACAATGCGTTCGGCCGTAGTACCTGAAGGCGCAATCTCAATATGAACAGGCAGTTTCATATGCGAGGATGCTATTGCCATAACCTCAGGGGGTATTGTCGCCGAAAAAAGCATTGTCTGCCTGTTTCTGGGAATACGTTTAAGAATGCGCCTGATATCCGGCAGAAAGCCCATATCAAGCATCCGGTCAACCTCATCAATAATCAGGATATTCACATTCTCCAAAGATACTGTGCGGCGGGTGAGATGATCTACAAGCCTCCCGGGCGTGGCAATTAAAACTCTGGGTTTTGCCTTTAGCCTGTTTATCTGCTTATTTATCGGGACCCCGCCAATGATAACAATTGTTTTTATACCGAATAACGGGGCAATCTTCTGAAATGCCTCATTAATCTGAAGCGCCAGTTCCCGGGTAGGCACAAGCACAAGACAGTGCCCCTTTTGCTGTGCCAGGCGCTGAATAACGGGAATGGCAAAAGCAAGGGTCTTACCTGTGCCGGTCTGGGCAATACCTACAACATCCTTATGCTCTATCGCAATAGGGATAGCCTTGTACTGAATGGGCGTGGGCACGGTAAACTTCATTCTGTCCAGCGCCTCTAATATTTTTGGAGCGATTCCCAGGCCGTCAAAAGAAGTGCCCGGCCGTCGTGGTATCTGGGTCATGATAGTTCCTTGTTTTTTAGTAGAGTGCGGTTATTTTATACTCTGCGTGGTCGCATTTTGGCAGCAAGAATTTATAGCAATTCTACTCTTTAACAATTACTCTTTCTTCATAACGGGTTCTAAAATCACTCGCAATCTTATTTACTAATTTCGCTATAACACCACTGTATTTATCTTCGGATAAACTGAAACGGAAAGACATCGGCTGGCCTGTTCGCTTCTTGATCTTTGCCAACGACTTTTTTATAGAGCGTGAATTTGTCCAAATAGTAGCCCCGGATTCAGTGTCCCAATGCTTC
This sequence comes from Candidatus Omnitrophota bacterium, assembly GCA_024543015.1. GTDB lineage: Bacteria > Omnitrophota > Gorgyraeia > JAFGHF01 > JAFGHF01 > JAMXCY01. The sequence goes on from JAMXCY010000001.1 coordinate 3,826, forward strand.
AAGGTAAGCGAAATTTCCACTGAACTCCCTGCATACAATGAAGATAAATCCTTGCTGAAACTAACGCTCCGCTGTGGTTCGGATACTTCAAAGCTGCCGGTAAAAACAGTAGCGACGTTATATTTTTTACCTATAATCTTCATCACTTCCGGATTTATCTCGTTGTGGCTTGTTGACTTCAATAATTGCTCCTTTGACCCCAATTCAAGAAAATGGGTTCCCGGCTGGGCTCGCTGAATCACAGAGATAAATTTCTGCGTTGCAAATTGATTTAGCTTATCTGTAGAATTAGAAGAAAATTCAATCACACCCATAGTCTGATAGGGCAAAAGGTCAATTCTTGGGGGAAGTTTAATTAAAACTTTGCGCGCACACCCAATCAGCAGTAAAGTAAGGACAAGCGAGCCCAATGTTATCCCAAAGGTTAAATAAGACTTTTTCGTCATCTTTCCTCCTTTTCAAACGTTTTTTTATAGTCTACCATTGGAACTAAGATAATTTTATTAATAAGTAAAAATCTTATCTCCGACTCTAAGTCGAAGAATTGTTTTTTTGCTACCTTTAGCAATGCAAGTCAATCCGGAAGTAACTTTGGTTACTTTTAAGATAGCTTTTTTTTCCTTGAGTATCGTAATTATTCCTGTTTTAGGATCTTTGAATGAGCCTTTTTCTTCCCAGATAATGAGTTTATCCCTTGGCTTAACTCCGTAAGCCGAACCTAGATTAACAATTACTTCATGCTCAGAAAATATTTGCAAAATTTCTCCTGAATGAGGAAATTTAGTACGCAGATCGTGATTGAAGCTTTTTACAGCCTTCTCTAAAGCCCTAGATGCTAAAAACGAATATTCTTTGTCTAGCCTATTAAAACTTTTTGCTATCTGAACTACAGCATGACTAATTAATTTAGCACGTAGGGTCTTTTTGAATAAAGACTCGTCATTGAATCTTTCTTGCCTACTTTTCTGTCGATAGGATCCTACCTTTTTATCACTATAAAGTACTACTGCGCTACTTACATCTACAATCTTAACGGACACATCGACATCACTGGTAGCCTCCTCCCAAATCCAACCGGAAAATTCATCTTTACCTGGCTTTGTTCTTCTATGCTTCAATTGAGATTCTCTAACAGATGCGGTTACATTGCCAAAAACTAGATAATCCGCACCTAATAATTTACCTAATTCATGAATCCTTTCCATATTGCCAGAATCTACAAAATCCCTCTCAGAGATAACCCGTTTAACCTTCTCTCTTTCTACAACAACAAAATGGCCCACTAACAGGTTCTCCAATTCCGCCATGGCTAGCGCTTCTATTCCCTGAATCGGTGAACCATCATCATTCATCTCTAAAATAGCAATATTCTTTTTATGGGCGCTGGCTGCCTTTAACTCTTCAAATGTAGGTTCAATTATCGGAGCTGTGGCACAACCGGACAAGAAAACAAAAAAAGATGAAAACATAAGAGCCCAAGTACCAATTCTTAGCTTAACTAAGGCCATCTCATTCTCCTTTCCATACGTTAGAAGACGTTGTTCATTTTAATCGGAACAGTGTATCTTAGCAACAGACACTGCCTCGATGTACAATTTTCCTTGTCGGAAAATTGCAACGGAGAGAGGAGGATTCGAACCCCCGGTACCCGAAGGTACAGCCGCTTTCGAGGCGGCCCCATTCAACCAGGCTCTGGCATCTCTCCATATTGGCGGAGGAGAGAGGATTCGAACCCCTGAGACCCTTACGAGCCTAACGGTTTTCAAGACCGCCGCTTTCAACCACTCAGCCACTCCTCCAACGTCTTAAAACAAATACTTATAAAATGCATAATACATATCGCCAGCGCGATGCAGAGTCGAATGAAAAAGGCTAGTAAAAGAAAACTCTTTAAAAATGACGCTTAAAATTAAGCTGACCAAAAAGACATTAAGAATATAAATTGTGGATACGGAAAAAATGTATCCGGTCTTAAAGATATCGGATTGTTTTATTTTCATTGCCTCTATGGTCATCACCAGATGCAGCGTTAAGCTAAACCCGATCAGAAATAAAAGATGAGGCGTAAAACTTGAGATATCCCGAAACAGCGAAACTAAAAAATAAACCAGCCAGAAAAACAGCGTATACGTAGGAAAAAAATAAGGAAAAAGAGCAATAAAAAAGTTGGATTTAGTAGTTGAAATACCTCCTCCCTGGGAAGAGAAGCCAAACGAGCGCACCTGCCCACCACAGATAAAGGTGGCCAAGGCATGCGCAATCTCATGGCCCAGTACATAAAAATAATTGGGCTTATATAAAATAAGATGCATAATCAGATAACAGATCACCCCCTTTAAGAAGTAACCAGGCAAACCTTGAAACTCTTGGATCCGGCTTAACTGCCCAGCAAAGGCACTGCTGGCTGCTACGGTAACAGGCAAAAGCAAAATTCCGATTAATACTTTAAATATTCGCAGGATCATCTTAAATAATTAAGGGTTTAAGGCTTTAAGTTCAGTTTGTCCATCCATATATGGCTGAAGGGCTCCAGGGATAGCCACGCTTCCGTCGGGCTTCTGGTGATTCTCCAGAAGCGCAATTACCGTGCGGGCCAGGGCAATCCCGGAGCCATTTAAGGTATGAACAAAGCTCAAGTTTCCATCTTTGGATGAACGGTATCTTATATTTGCGCGCCTGGCTTGAAAATCGGTAAAGTTGCTGCAGCTGGAAACTTCCAACCAGACTTTATCCCCTGGCGCCCAAGCCTCAAGGTCATAACATTTACTCCCGGAAAAACTAATTTCACCTGTACAAAGTACGACCACGCGATAAGGAATTTCCAAAAGTTGTAAAACTTCTTCCGCGTCCTGGACTAAAGATTCTAATTCATCAAAAGAATTTTCCCTGGCAACAAATTTTACCAACTCTACTTTATCAAATTGGTGCACGCGAGTTAAGCCACGGGTCTCTTTTCCGTAAGAGCCGGCCTCACGGCGAAAACAAGCTGTATAAGCAGTGTAGCGCTTGGGCAACTCTTCTTCTTTTAAGATTTCATTACGGTGGATGTTGGTCACCGGCACCTCGGCTGTAGGAATAAGAAACAAATCATCATCTTTGAGCCGATACATATCCTCTTCCAGCTTAGGCAGCTGCCCGGTCCCGATCATGCTGGCGCGATTTACCAAAAACGGTGGAAAGACCTCTGTATAGCCATGTTTTTTTGTATGTAAGTCCAGCATGAAGTTATACAGCCCTCGCTCCAGGCGCGCCCCCTGGCCCATAAACAGCACAAAATTAGAACCGGAAATCTTGGCGGCCCGGTTAAAATCCAGAATCCCCAGATGTTCGGCTAGTTCCAGGTGATTGCGCAGTTTAAAGTTAGGCTTAGGAAGCTTTCCCCAGCTACGCACCACCTTGTTGGCCTTAGCCCCTGCACCAACAGGAATAGATTTATGGCAAATATTTGGGACATTAAGCAACAAATTAGCCAATTTTGGCTCTATTTCCTCCACTTTTTGCTTAATTTCGGCTACTTTTTGGGATAACGCCTTAGCATCGCTGACCAGGTCTTTAGCCCCGGCCTTCTCCCCCATCATCATTTTAGCGATTTCTTCAGAGAGCAGGTTCTTTTTGTATTTAAGGCTCTCTAATTCCGTGGTTAGCTTTCTTTTTCTTGCCTCCAACTCAAGCAGGCCATCTAAGTCTAACTCTACTCCTTTGTCCTTAATCGCTTTTTTTACCACATCCGGATTTTCCCGAATAAACTTGATATCTAACATCTTATCATCCCTTCACAACTCCTAGCGGTCGCATACGGCAGACACGTTTAGAGATCCCTGCCTCATGGACTACATTAACTACATCGTTAACATCTTTGTATGCCTCCGGTGCTTCTTCTGCCAGAGTTTCACGTCCCGTAGAACAGACGATGATCCCCTTTTGCTCTAATTCTTTAGCAATAGAGCGGCCTCTCAGGTTCCTAATCGCAGCCGAGCGCGATAGGCATCTTCCGCTTCCGTGGCAGGTACTGTAGAAAGTTTCCGCAGCCTTTTTGGTGCCCACTAAAAGATAGGAGTTTCTGCCCATATCTCCGGGAATAATTACCGGCTGACCAACTGATTTATATTTCTCAGGAAGCTCGTCATGCCCCGGCCCAAAAGCCCGCGTAGCACCTTTGCGATGCACACACAAGGCCCTGGTTTTACCATCGATTGTATATTTTTCTATCTTGGCAATGTTATGAGCCACATCATAAATTAAATCCATCCCCAAATCTTTGGGCCCAAGATTTAAAAACTTTTGAAAAGTCCGTCGGACCAGTTCCATCAGAATTTGGCGATTGCACCAGGCGTAATTAGCCGCAGAACGCATCGCCCCCAAATAATTTTTACCTTCCGGAGAGTTTACCGGCACGCAGGCAAGCTGCCTATCCGGAACGCGGATGCCGTATTTATCCAACGAACGCACCATCCCCCTGGCATAATCATCACAGACTTGATAACCAAAACCGCGTGAGCCGGAATGAATCATCACAGTTACCTGGCCCAGATGCAGATTAAAAATTTCTGCGGCCTGTTCGTCATAAATCTGATCGATAACCTGCACTTCTACGAAATGATTGCCAGAACCTAATGTGCCGGGCTGCTTGGTTCCGCGTTCATAAGCGCGCTTAGATACGGCTCCCGGATCTGCCCCGGAAATTGCGCCACCTTCTTCGGTGTACTCCAAGTCTTCAGGCCTTCCGTAGCCGCGCTCAAGGGCCCACTGCGCACCTTTGAGTAGAAGCTTCTTTTCTTCCTGAGTACTGATGCGCACTTCGCCTTTAGAGCCAACACCGGCGGGAATATTGTGAAAGAGCGCATAAATCAAACCGCGTATTTTGCTTTTAAGGTCCTTTTCAACTAAATTTGTGCGCACAAGACGCACGCCACAATTAATGTCGTAGCCGACTCCTCCGGGTGAGATAACTCCACCGGCCTCAATATCCGTAGCTGCTACTCCGCCGATACAAAAACCGTAGCCCCAGTGGATATCCGGCATAGCCAGGGAATAATTAACAATCCCCGGCAAATGGGCCACATTAGCAACTTGTTCCGCTGCACGGTCTGTGCGGATATTTTTTAAGAGCTTCTCATCGGCATAAATAATGCCGGGCACGCGCATGCCCGAATTGTAGCTTTTGGGTATCCGCCACCGGTAGTCGTCAATCTTTTCTAATGGTCCGCTCCAGCCTTGTTTCATACGTCTAAGATTACCTCTGCCTGCCAGCTATCTTTAATCTTTTCCACCTTAAGCTCGTGATAGGTTGCCGCCTTAATCTCTGTCTTCAATGTATGCCTTTTCAAATCCAGCCGCTCTCCTTTTGCCGTGGCATTTATCGCATTTTCAGTTAATTTATCGACCATGAATTCTTTAAAGATTATCTTTTTGCTGTTGTAATGATACAAAAGTTCACTCAGCCACGATAAAAAAAGCTCCTCGATATTAGGAGCTTCCAATTTTATCTTCAAACCTTCTCTTAGGCGCACATTTTTTAAATCCGCCATAATATCGAACATTCCATAGGCGGCATTGGCAAATAAGCTTTTTAGGTCTTTTCCATAAGCCCTGATTCCGATATCTGCAGTATGATCGATGATTTCATATCGCTTCATACGATTTTATTTTTAAAAAATGTGGTGAGCCGCGAAGGACTCGAACCTTCGACCCACGCCTTAAAAGGGCGTTGCTCTACCAACTGAGCTAGCGGCCCAAAAAATAACTGCGAAATTAGCTTTGCTGGATCTCTTTTTCTTTTACCTCTAAGGCTTCGTCGATTTGGGCGGTATGTTTATCGATCAGCTTCTGCACTTCATCCTGCGATTTAAATCGGTCGTCTTCAGCGATTGCCTTATTTTTCTCAAGTTGTTTTAAACTTTCATTGGCATCACGCCGAGCAGTACGCAGGGAAACCCGTCCGCCTTCGGCAACCCGTTTGACAATCTTGCCTAACTCTTCCCGCCTTTCGTCAGTAAGATGAGGAATGCTAATGCGAATAACCTTACCGTCGTTATTGGGGGTTAAGCCAAGATTAGAGTGCAAAACTGCCTGCTCTACCTGGGGGATAATGGAGGCGTCCCAGGGATGAATCACAATCAAGCGCACATCAGGGGTCGAGATTGTAGCCAACTGCTTTATCGGAGTTCTGGCTCCGTAGCAATCCACTAAAATACCCTCAACCAAAGTAGGAGAAGCTCTGCCTGTACGCACCTCGGCAAATTCTCTTTTTACCGCTTCACCGGTCTTTTTCATTTTGCTTTCGGTATCGTACAAAACATCCTTAATCGCCATTGCCTTCTCCTTTTACTTCACAATTGTGCCGATTTTCTCTCCCATAACAATCCGCTTTATATTACCGGATTTTTTAAGATTGAATACAATAATCGGCAAATTATTATCCATACATAAACTGATTGCCGTAGCATCCATTACTTTAAGTCCCATCTTGAGTACATCGATATATGCAAGTTGGCTGAATTTCCTGGCTTTTTTATCTTTTTTGGGGTCGGCGGAATATACACCGTCCACTTTAGTGGCCTTAAGGATGACTTCTGCTCCTATTTCGTTTGCGCGCAGAGCAGCGGTAGTGTCAGTAGAAAAATAAGGGCTTCCCGTGCCGGCTACAAAGATTACTACCCGGCCTTTTTCCAGGTGCCTAAGGGCTTTTCGCCTGATATAAGGTTCGGCCAACTCCTGCATCGCAATGGCAGTTTGGACCCGGGTAAACACACCCATCTTTTCCAGGGTGTCCTGAAGCGCTAAACCATTAATTACTGTGGCCAGCATCCCCATATAATCAGCGGCAACCCTGCTCATACCGCGACTGGCAGCATTCAAGCCTCGGAAGATGTTTCCTCCGCCGACCACTACGGCTACCTCTACTCCCAGATCGGCTATTTCCTTTATCTGCCGGGCAATTGAAGAGATGATCGCGCCGTCAATGCCGTATTCTCGCTTGCTACCTAAGGCCTCGCCGCTAATTTTGAGGACAATACGCTTAAATTTAGGGCGCTTCTTTTTTTTCTTCTTCGGGTTCAAATTAGTTCTCCTACCTGAAAGCGGATAAACCTGCGAATAACAATATTTTCGCCTATTTTACCGATCAAATCTGTTAAATAATCTTTAATCAACTGGGTCTGGTCTTTAATAAAAGGCTGCTCCAGAAGGCAAGCCTCCTTATAAAAATCCTCTAAGCGGTCTTTATGCTCCTGGGCCACTTTTTTAGGTACGTCTTCTTTTTTGACATAAACGGGGCTAAGCGCGGTTATTTGCATAGCTAAATCTTTAGTAAATTTTTTAAACTCATCGCATTTAGAGACAAAGTCTGTCTCACAATTGACTTCTAAGAGCACTCCTATTCTACTGTGCATGTGCACATAAGCCTCAATCCGTCCTTCGCCAGTTTGGCGGGAGGCCTTTTTGGCAGCAAGGGCCTTTCCCTTTTTGCGCAATTCCTGTATCGCTTTCTCAAAATTCCCTTTAGCTGTCTCCAGGGCATGCTTGCAATCTATAACTCCGGCGCTGGTGGCCTCGCGTAATTTTTGTATATCTTTGGCGCTAATCTTCATCATTCTCCTTTAGTTTCCTGTTGGGGCCCGGGTTCCATTTTGATTTCTCGGATGTCTGGTTCTTTTATCTTCTCTTCTTCAGCCTCTATGATCTGCTCTTCGACTTGGGGCATGGGTTCTTTAACTGCAATCTCCTCGGGGCTTTTTTCCTCTTGGGGAGCTTCTTTGTCTTTTTTACTCTCTTTACTCTCCGGATGTTCTTTTCTTCCGGCCAACATATTATCCGCAATTATAGAAACGACTAGTTTAATTGACCTGATGGCATCGTCGTTGCCGGGAATAGGATAAGCAATATCTTCGGGGTCGCAGTTGGTGTCTAAAAGCGCGATCACCGGAATAGAAAGCCTTAAGGCCTCCTGTACAGCAGTCTCTTCTTTTTTCGGATCTACTATTACTAAAGCTGCGGGAAGGCTTTTCATCTTTACTATTCCCGATAGCTTCTTTTTTAAGCGGGCAATCTCTTTATCCAGCGTGGCTATTTCCTTTTTACTCAAAGAAGCTGTGCTTTCCGGAGCCCTTAAGGCCTCCATGGAATGTAGACGGTCAATGCTTTTACGGATAGTTTGAAAATTGGTCAGGGTACCCCCCAACCATCTCTCGTTAACATAAAACATCCCGCAACGAGTAGCCTCAACGGCAATGGTCTCCTGGGCCTGCTTCTTGGTGCCCACAAAAAGGGCCACCTTGCCTGATAGAGCTAAGTCTTTGAGGAATTCACAAGCTGCCTTTAAGCGCTGGGCAGTCTGCTGAAGGTCGATAATGTAAATATCGCTTCTTTGCCCAAAGATAAACTTCTTCATCTTGGGATTCCAGCGTTTAGTCTGGTGCCCAAAATGCACACCCGCCTCTAAAAGTTGTCTAATCAAAGTTTCTACTGTCAAATTGCATCTCTCCTTCCTAAGGGTTATTGATTTTCTGCTATATCTAAATAGTATATCAACATGTTACCTTTTTTTCAATCATTTTCTAAAACTCTTAAACGTCGCGAAATTGCAGCTGGTAGAGCTGTTTATACAGACCGCCCTTCTTCATCAACTCCTCATGCGTGCCACATTCGGCAATCTTTCCTTTATCTAAGACCACGATTTTAGTGGCATTTCTCACCGTAGAAAGCCGGTGGGCAATGACAAAGACAGTGCGCCCGCGCATTAATCTATCTAAGGCTTGTTGGACCAGAATTTCGGATTGAGAATCAAGCTGTGAGGTGGCTTCATCCAGGATTAAAATAGGGGGATTTTTCAATAGCGCGCGGGCAATAGCCAGGCGCTGTTTTTCGCCTCCGGAAAGCCTAAAGCCCCTATCGCCGATAACAGTATCGTAACCTTTAGGTAGGACCCGGATAAACTCATCCGCCCCGGCAGCACGCGCTGCCTGAACTACTGCCTCAAATGAGGCCTGAATGTTGCCGTAAGCGATATTGATCCTTACCGTATCGTTAAACAGAAACATCTCCTGGGTAACAATGCCCATCTTTCCTCTTAAAGATTTGAGGCTAAGCTGGCAAATATCATGCCCGTCAACAGTAATCTGCCCCTGTGTTGCTTCATAGAAACGCCCGATTAAATTAATCAGGGTGGTCTTACCTACGCCGCTGGGCCCGACAATTGCCAAAACGGTCCCCACCGGCACTTCTAAATTAATATTTTTAAGCACTTCTTCTTTTTCGCCTCTGTATTTGAAACTGACGTTCTCAAAGCGAATTGCTTTATTAATCTCGAGCAAATCAATTGCTCCGGGCTTATCATGGATATCTACCGGCGCATCTAAAATTTGGAAGATGCGCGTGGCCGCGGCTGAGGCCTGTTGCATCACAGCGTTGATGTTGCTTAAACGCTTAAAGGGCTGTGTGCACTGAAACATGGCCCCCATAAAAGCAGTAAACATGCCGAACGACAATTCTCCCTGAATAATCTGCTTTCCCCCTATATACAAAACGAGCATCGCCGCAGTTGCTCCTACAATTTCAGTAATCGGGCTGACGGAAATAATCCGCTTTGCTGACTTCATCATAATTTTATAATATCCCTGGTTGGCATTCGTAAACTTGTCTACCTCATAGTTTTCCATGGAGAAAATCTTCACTATCCTTATCCCTGAAATACCCTCATAAAGTATGGAGGTTACCTCTTCCATCTTCTCCTGGGTCTTGGTGCTAATCTTGCGCAAGGCCTTGCCAATTCTGACTATCGGGATACTGATAAAGGGAAAAAGCACAATAGAAAACAAAAAAAGCCGCCAGTTGATAAAAATAGCGATACTGAGCAAAATGACTATTTTAAAGCCTTGATAGAATACATCGGTTAGCCCCTGGGCGATGGAATTATTAATTACTCCTACATCGTGAGTAATCCGGGAAACCAGGGCGCCAACTTTGCTTTTACTGTAATACTCCAGGGAAAGATTCTGATATTTGGCATAGATGGCGTTACGGATATCGCGCAACACCAACTGGCCTACCTTAGCCATCAAATACTGGCGGATAAAGGCGCTTATGCCTTTAAGAATAAAAATCCCCATGAAGCTAAGGACTATCAGCTTTAAGAGCTTTAAACGAGGCATGGCATTGATTGCGCTGACCAACTGGTTCAAGACTGCAGGTAAAGGTCTGGTAATTGCTATCTCCTTGCCAGTAAAGACGTTGTCAATCATGGGAATGGCCGGAGCAATCTGGGCGCCGTCAAAAAGCGCGGAGGCGAACATACAGACGACTGCCAGCACAAAAATGCCCAGATGGGGTTTTAGGAATCGCAAAAGTCTAAAAAAGTCTTTCATAGTAGCTAGAGAGTATAACATAACTGTTGCATTTTGTCTATATGTTTTGTATAATTTAGGTTATGGAAAAGCTAAGAGTAGCAGTGGTCGGAGTAGGCTCATTAGGCGCAATCCATGCGCGTATATTTAGTAAACTCGACAATGCTCAACTGGTAGGAGTAGCAGAGGTGAACTTAAACAGGGCAAAAAAGATTGCCCGAGCCTGCCGTTGTCAGTATTTCAGCGATTTCAGGCAGCTTTTCGGGGTCGTAAACGCAGCCAGCATTGTCGTACCCACCAAACTGCATTATAAAGTAGCTCAAGAATTCCTTAAGCACAATATCCATATTCTGGTAGAGAAACCTTTCACCAGTACTGTAAGCGAAGCCGACAAACTCCTGGCTCTGGCGAAAAAAAATGGCCTTGTGCTTCAGGTAGGCCATGTAGAAAGATATAACGCTGCTATTCAAGCGATACAACAGCTTCCCGGAAAACCTAAGTTTATAGAATGCCACCGCTTAGGCACTTTTGCTGCGCGAGTTAAAGATGTAGGAGTCGTCTTAGACTTAATGATCCATGATATTGATATTGTCCTGGGCATGGTTGATGCCCCTGTTGAATCTATCCAGGCCGTAGGAATAAATGTACTCACCGAACATGAAGATATTGCCAATGCCCGGCTTAACTTTAAAAACGGGGCCGTAGCCAATATTACCGCCAGCCGCATCTCGCCCAAATCAATGCGCAAGATCAGGTTATTTCAGGAAAACGCATATATCTCTTTAGACTACGAAGCTCAAGAGGCCTTGATCTACAAAAAACAGGGAAACAAAATTACCAGAAGAAAAATCAATATTAAAAAAGAGAAGCCCCTGGAGAAAGAACTGCGGTCTTTTATCCGGTGTGTGAAAGAAAGAAAGGCCCCGCTTGTTTCAGGCCTTGAAGGCAGAAACGCCTTAGCTGTAGCAACCGAAATCTTAGAGAAAATAAAAACCCCAAAGAGCCTTCCCCATGCCTAAAAGGATTATGATTATAGCCGGGGAGTCTTCCGGTGATTTCCATAGCGCCTCTTTAATCCATGCCTTAAAAACAATGGATTCTGATCTGGAAATTTCCGGAATCGGCGGAGAAAGAATGCGCCAAGCTGGCGCTAAAATCTACGTCGATATCTCTGAACTCTCTATCATTGGCTTTACCGGTGTTCTGGCAAACCTCAAGAAAATTAAACAGGCCTTTAGCACAGTGCTTTCTGCAATTGACGCCCAGGCGCCGGATGTATGCGTGCTTGTCGATTATCCCGGATTTAATTTAAAACTTGCCTCGGAACTGAAGAAAAGAAAAATCCCGGTCATTTACTATATCAGCCCGCAAATCTGGGCCTGGTGGCCAGGAAGAATTAAGACTATTAAGCGACTTGTAGATAAAATGATTGTGGTCTTTAAATTTGAAGAGGCCCTTTATAAGGAATACGGAGTTGACGTCTCTTTTGTCGGACATCCCCTCTTGGATAAGGCCTATCCTCAAATATCCCGTGAAGATTTCCTCAAGAAATTGGGTCTGTCTTCTCACAAACAAACAATCGGACTTATGCCGGGCTCTCGGAGAATAGAAGTAGAAAGGATTTTGCCTATTCTGTTAAAAAGCGCAAAAATAATCCGCCAAAAATTACCCCAAGTCCAATTTGCCCTACTTAAGGCACCGGGGTTAGCAGATAATATTTTCCAAGCAAAGATAAAAAAGTTTGACTTGCCTGTAGTTTTATGCGAGAATCAAACATATGAGTTCTTAAACTCCTGCGATTTTGCGCTGGTGGCCTCGGGCACAGCGACGCTGGAGACGGCAATTATGCAAACGCCGATGGCTATAGTTTACAACGTATCTTTTCTCAACTGGTTAATTGCCCGGATGTTGATTAGGTTACCTTTTATTGGTTTGGTCAATGTGGTCGCCGGAAAGAAGATTATTCCAGAATTTATTCAATTTCAGGCAAGGCCTAAAAGTATCGCCGGATGTGTCCTGGAGACCCTGGGTAGTCAGGAAAAGCTGGCCAAAATAAAAGCAGAGCTGGAGAAGGTACGTGCCAGCTTGGGAACCTCCGGAGCAAGCGAACGCGCAGCTAAACTAATACTAAATTCGCTTATTTCATAAGAAAGGAGCGGATCTTTGAAACACTCAAAGATAGAACTTGAAGATGAGCGAAGGCAGTTTACGCGCCTGCGATCCGAACTTCTGATTAAATGCCGTGTAGCCGAAGAAAAAGAAGCCAAAGAAATTCAGGCAACTGCCAGAGACTTAAGCCCCACGGGAATCTACTTTGAAGTCAGCCAGCAGTACCCCCTGCAGACTATCCTGGAGATAGAACTGAATATCCCCTCCTATACTGAAACAATCAAAGCCGTAGTCAGGGTGTCCCGCTTAGAAGATCTGCTCAAAAAAAATAGCTATGGAATCGGAGCGACATTCCTTAAGTTAGACAGTAAAGACAAAGATAAGATTATCGAATTTATCAAACGGATGGATATCAGCTTATTACTTCAGGAAGCGATAAAGCGTGGGGCCTCAGACCTGCACTTAAGCATTAACCACCCGCCCTATTTACGCGTTAATGGCGCTTTAGAACCTATGGGGGATTCACCTCTTGAACAGGATGAGCTGGAAACAATGATTATGAATATAATGAATGCCAGGCAAAGAGAAGTCTTCGTAAAAGAACTCGAGTTAGACATAGCTTATCATCTTCCCGGACTAGGCAGATTCAGGGTAAACATCCACATGCAACAAGGTAACATAGAAGCAGCTATTCGAATTATCCCTTTCAAGATAAAAAAGATAGAAGAATTAGGGCTTCCGCCGGTGGTGACAGAGTTAGCCCGAAAAAAGACGGGCTTGGTTTTAGTCACCGGACCTTCCGGCTGCGGTAAAAGCACTACTTTAGCGTCCATGATCGACTTGATTAACGAAGAAAGAGAAGCGGTAATAGTAAGCATTGAAGACCCGATCGAATTTATATTCGATATTAAAAAAAGTATTATTAAGCAGAGAGAAGTAAACTATGACACCCATTCTTTTAACAACGCTTTAAAACATATATTCCGCCAGAATCCCGATGTGATATTTATAGGAGAGTTAAGAGACTTAGAATCTATTACTACCGCAATAGCTGCTGCGGAAGCAGGCTTTTTTGTGCTCTCCACTTTACATACACAAGATGCCGCACATGCTACCAGTAGATTAATTGAAGTGTTCCCTCCGGAACATCAGCAGCAGATCAGGACCTTACTCTCTGAGTGTCTTGAAGGTATAGTAGCCCAAAGACTGCTCCCAAGAAAAGACGGAAAAGGCCTGGTCCTGGCAACGGAAATCTTAATTGGCACCGCAGCCATACGCAATGTTATTAAAAACGGAGAGACACACCAGATCACCTCTGTGATCCAGCTTTCCGGAAAACACAAAATGCAAACTATGAACTCCTCTATGATGGAGCTGTATGAGAAAGGAATTATTGACCGTGAAACTGCCCAGCAAAACTTAATTAGTCCTTTCAGTAAAGAATTCATTTATCAAGCCAGAGATGAACAAAATAAAAAGTCCACAGGCACTATTGAAGCGATTAGTAAAGAATCGGCAATCCGCCAACTTCAAGAAAAAGGCCTGGTGGTAGTATCGCTTAAAGAAGCCGAATGATAGGCAGGTTTGACTTATAACTATAGCAAAAGAGGTTTCTTAGCGCAAGGCTAAACTCAAGAATAGCGGCACAGTGATAATGCTCAATAAAGTTGTAAAGAATACTCCGCTGGCTGCTAATTCTGAATCTCCGCCAAACCTTTTAGTCAGGATGGGGGTGGTGGAGGCCGAAGGCATTGCTGCCTGGAGCACTATAATTGCTGAGAGCATCCTAGGTAAACCATCAAAGATATTAATAGCTAAAACAACTAAACCGGGCACCAGAATCAGCCGGCAAAATACTAAAGTCGAAATCGTCCTGTAGGAAACAGCCTTTTTAACATTGGTTTGGGCCAGGATCGAACCTATGACAATAAGGGCAAGCGGGATACTGGCATTGCCTATAATTTTTGAAGCCTCTAAAATAACTTGGGGGATTTTGAAAGAACTAACTCCGACAATCAAACCTAAAACCAAAGCTACTGTAGCATTATTGAGCAAGTTCTTAAAAGGCCTTAAGCTTTTTCCGGCTGAACTGGATAAAATACTCACGCCAAAGGTCCAGTAAAGAAAGGTGATCCCCAGATTAAACATCACAATCATCATCAAGCCTTCTTCGCCGAATAGCGCAAAAATTAAAGGTATGGCCAGAAATCCATAATTGGGAAAAGTAGCTAAAAATAAAAAGCTGCTACGCTGATTAGGATTCAATTTAAGAGGAAAACAAATAAGCCGCCCAATAAAGTAAGAGGCAAAAGTCAGCGCTATGGCAAATATAGGAAATGTCCAAACGGAAGAAAGAAGCTGGCGATTAATATGGCTGGAGAGGCTGTAAAAGTAAAGGAAAGGCAGCGTTACCTCGATAGCAATGCGGCAGAGCCCCTCTGTAGTTTCTTGCGTCAATATTTTGCGCCAGCGAGCTAGAGCCCCAACGAGGAGAATGATAAAGATTATGGCAATCCGAGAAAAAACAGAAAAAAACATTTTATTTTTATCTTAGCCCTAAGGAGCCGGGACTACTTTTTGCCTCTCTTCTTGGTCCTGGCCTTTTTAAATTGAACTGAAAAAATAGCCCGGTTTGGTAACTTCATCTTGGGAAAGACTTGCACTAAAGTATGGTAGCCGCAACCTTTTTCTCCTTTACGCCGGGGACAGATATACCAGGCATAGAAGCCTTTGCTTAACTCGGAGATGGATTCAAAACGGTTCATACAAACCATCTGCGTATGGCAGTAAGGACAAACATTCCCCTTACGTCTTTCTCTTCTTTCCATCAGCGTCTTTTCCTTTCCAGCTATATCCCCACCAGACAAATACTGTTTTCTTCAGCAACCTTGACACACTCTTCTTTATTAAGAAAGATGGTCTTCCCTGCTTCGGTGGCTAAAACCGCGCAAGATGCCCCGACTAAAGAACGGATGGTCTGGGTGCCTACTAAAGGAATGTCAAAACGCATATCCTGATCAGGCTTACTCATCTTTACCACTACAGCCCCGCCTTTGGCTAAGGCCCCTCCGCGCTTGATGGCTTCGTCGGTGCCTTCGATGGCCTCAATAGCCAAGATGGCTTTATCCTTTACCACTACTGTCTGGCCGATATCTAAACCGCCGATGCGCTTGGCTATTTTCTGGCCAAAGTGGATATCCTGCCATTGAGCAGGCGTGGGTTCTTTCTTAGTTAAGACCCCGCGGCAAACTAAATGTTCTTCTAAAAAAGTGGTGGAATCTAAAAGTCTAATCCCCATTCCCTTGAGCATCCTGGCAATCTCACCGAGCAGGGAATTAGCCCTTTTATCTTTCACCTTCCTCAAGAAGCTCTTCAATTGTCCATCCATAGAAATATTTTGCTCAAAGATATGGGAAGGTTTTATTTGTCCAGCCATAACTACCTTTTTTAGTTTTTCTTCTCTTAAAATTTGAAAAAACTTCTTTAACTCGCCCACCCCGATCCAGCAAATCTTATGAACATGGTTTTCTAACTCAGGCGAGGTCTCTTCGCGCACAGCTATGGCTATAATTTCCTTACCTTTTAATCTGGCAGCCTTAGCAAAAAGAATAGGAAATTGTCCGTTTCCTGCTATTAAACCAATTCGTTCATTCATCGTAAGTTTAGCGGCAAACACCGCGCTGGGAATGTTTGATAAAGTTGACTAGGTGAGTAACTTCAGGGCTAGCTGGCACCTCTTGCTCGACCTTCTTTAAGGCATGAGGAATAGTTAAGCCAGAATTAAATAGAATGGTAAAGGCAGTTTTTAGATTGCTTTTGGTATCCTTGCTTATTCCGGCGCGCTCAAGGCCAACTTTATTTAAACTGCGTACTCGAGCAGGATGTCCGTCGCACATTGAATAAGGAGGGATATCCTGAATAACTTTAGAGCAGCCTCCAACAATCGCCAGTGTGCCAATGCGCACAAATTGATGCACTGCGGCTAAGCCACCAAGAATAACCTTGTCTTCGATCACAATGTGCCCGGCCAAAGTACCCACATTGGCTATAATCGTATTATTTCCGATCAGGCAATCATGAGCAATATGGGCATAGGCCATAATTAAATTATTATTACCGATTTCAGTTTTCCCGCTGGCAGTTGTACCCAGGTTAATCGTTACATACTCCCGGATGATATTATTGTCACCGATCGTAAGCCCGGTCTTCTCGCCCTTATATTTTGAATCCTGAGGGACGCTGCCAATGACCGCACCGGTAAAAATCTGGCAGTTCTCACCGATCGTGCTATCGCCATCAATTACGCAATGATCGCCTATTTTAGTGCCTGCTCCGATTTTAACTTCGGGGCCAATAATAACATAATGGCCGATTTCTACATCTTGGGCTAATCGGGCACCGGCAGCAATTTTGGCAGTTGAGGAGATACTGGTATTAATCATTGTTTGGGTTTGGACACCAGGCTAAACATCAGATCTGCTTCGGCAACTATCTTGCCTTCTACGCGAGCTTCGCTGCGGATCTGAATAGTTTTTGATTTTATCCTGACCACATTAATCTTTAAAAGAAGTTGGTCTCCGGGAATTACTGTCTTGCGAAATTTGACTTTGTCCATACTCATAAAGTAAGCAAGCTTGCCCCGATTTTCAGCGCGCGAAAGCATCAGGATCCCGGCAGTCTGGGCCATGGCCTCAAGAATTAAAACGCCCGGCATCACCGGCCTGCCCGGAAAATGTCCGGTAAAGAATTGCTCATTGATGGTGACGTTTTTGACGCCGACAATCTGTTTCCCTTCCTGAAACTCCAGGACTTTATCTACTAGCAGGAAAGGATAGCGGTGTGGCAAAATTTGCATAATCTTTTCTATATCAAAAGGAGGTGTTATAGATCCCATATTATTTGATCCTCCGGCGCTAAAGGTTTCTTCTTTTCCTCTTAAGCTATCTAACTTTTTTATAAATTTAATATTTAAGGGGTGACCGCTTTTGACCGCTACTATGTGAGCTTTAATTGAAGGGGCTAAAAGGCAAAAGTCTCCGATTAAATCCAAGACCTTGTGGCGGGCGAATTCATCGGGAAAAGTGGCTTTGCCCTTAACTACTCCGGACTTACCGACCACAATGGTGTTTTCCACTGTCGCCCCCTGCCCCAAGCCTTGCTGCCTTAGTTGGTTCACTTCATTTTCTAAACAGAAAGTCTTGCACGGAGAAAGTTCCCGGACAAAAGTTTCTTCATTTATGGTAAGATTTAAGAATTGGCTTAAGGCCGCTTCGGGATAATCTAAGGTATAAGAAATTCTAAAGTTATCATCCGGAAAGGCGGCTAAAAAGGCTTCATCTTCCCTTAGCCATAGAGGTTGGCGAAGCACAAATGATTGTTTAGGGCTGTCTAATTCTACGATGCCAGCCTGGTGCAAAATTTTATAAAAACCCGCAGCTGCTCCATCTAAAGCAGGGATTTCTTCGGCGTTAACCTCGATAATAATGTTATCTATCCCCAAACCATAAAGTGCGGAAATCAGGTGTTCAACAGTATGCACCTCGGCAGAATCAACCCCTAAAGAAGTCCTGCGCAGCTCTAAGCTTTTCTCTATAACATTGGAGATGGTAGCGCGGATGCGGGGTTTGGCGGGTAAGTCTACGCGGACAAAATTTATTCCTGTATCTTTTTCGGCCGGCTTGAACTTAAGCTCTACTTCTATGCCTGTGTGGATGCCTGTGCCGCTAACTGCAATTTCCTTTTTGATAGTTTTCTGTCGTTCCATTTCTAAGTTCTCGACTTTTTAGTTTTCTCTAATCGTGCAACTTTTTTAAATAACTCGGGTAGTTTCTGTACATAGGCATTTATCCGTTTGGCGATCTGGTGCGGTTTTGCCGGATATCCCGAAACACAAGCGCTGGGGGGAACATCTTTAGTCACTCCGGCTTGAGCGGCAATAATGGCGTTGTCGCCGACAGTGATATGGCCAACCAGGCCTGCTTGTCCGGCCACGGTTACATTTTTACCCACCACCGTACTTCCGGAAATACCTGCCTGGGCGACAATAATAGAGTTTTCCCCAATAACCACATTGTGGGCAATCTGGACAAGATTGTCAATCTTTGTGCCCCGGCCAATCACAGTCTTGTCAAAACGGGCCCGGTCGATAGTTACATTGGCACCGATTTCCACATCGTCCTCAACGACTACCGTGCCTATCTGGGGAATTTTATGATGAATGTCTCTGATTTTAGCAAAACCAAATCCGTCGCTGCCAAGTACTGTGCCGTTATGGATAATTACGCGATTGCCGATAATTACTTTTTCCCGGATAGATACGTGCGGATAGATAATGCATTGCTCGCCTATTTTTGCCTGCTGGCCGATATAGACACCGGAATAGAGCAGACTTGCCCCGCCTATTTCAGCATCGTCTTCAATAATGCAATAGGGCTGGATAGCTACATCCTTACCCAGCTTTACGTTCTTACCTATTACCGCCGTAGGATGTATCCCCCGGGGGAGTTTCAGCTTATTTTTGGCGAACAAAGAAACGGCTTTAGCAAAGGCCAAAGAAGGGTTATCTGTACGGATTAATGGCTTGGAGCTTTGAGAAACCTCTTTAGAAGTTATTATTGCCGAAGCACCGCTCTGGTCAATCAGCGAAAGGTATTTCTGGTTGGCCACAAAGGCAATCTCACCTTCCTTGGCCTCTTTTATTCCCGAAACCCCTTGAATGGTTACCGAACCATCTCCGAGAACTTCGCCGCCTAAAATCTTCGCTAACTCCGCTACCGTCTTCTGCATTCTATTTTTTATACCTTTGATTCAAAATTTTAATCAGATCATCCGTTACATTCAGACCCTGGTCCTTATAGAGAAGCAGCGTATCATCGATTATTATATTATAATTGCGGCTTGAACCATATTCTTCAATAACAGCTTTGACCTCTTTCATAATCTCCATAAATTTCTCATCTCTTTTCTGGCGCAGGTCCGTACGGGTCTCGTAGGTAAAATCTTGCAGCTTTTTAACTTTCTCGTTTAACTCCCGTCGTTTTTTCTCTCTTTGCTTATCCTGTAACAGATCTATTTTTTCCCGCAGGTTTTTAATCTCTTTAACCAGTTTGTCCCTTTGCGCGTTTTTCTTTTCAGCTTCCTTGAGCAAAATATCCTCGCCGTCCTTGACTTTTTCGTAGTTATCCAAGACTTTTTTCAAGCTGATAAAACCTAACTTTAAGTCCTGGGCATAACTAGAAGTTACCCCACTGCAGAATAACGCTATTATTAATACAAATAAAACCTTGCGCATCTTTTCCTCTCCTTCTCTTTTAAAAGCCTCTGCTCATACTAAAGTGAAAACGGCCTTCTTTTTCTACACCCGGCTCAACCTCTAAGGGGTAACCATAATCTAACTTTACCGGGCCCATAGGGGTTTTGACCCTCACCCCTACTCCCACACTATATTTGAAATCGCCACTGGCAAAATCTCCTAATTTCTCCCAGACATTGCCAAAGTCATAAAAGGTAGCAAGTTTAATCAGTTCAAACAAAGGATAGGTAAGCTCACAAGTTCCATAAAGCAGGGACTGACCTCCTATCGGCTCACCGGAGCTGTCTTTGGGCCCTACATCCCTTTCTTTAAATCCTCTGATTGTGTTGGTGCCTCCCACATAGAATCTCTCATATATAGGCATGGTCTCTGTATCGCTAAAGGTCTCAGCCCCTGCAGCGACAACCTTAAACTCTAACAATAACCTTTCTATTAAAGTCTTGTAAAAATTAACGCTGCCTCTTACTTTGTAGAAATCCTTATCTTGCCCTAAAAAACCACCGGCCAGCTCACCGGAACCAAATAAAACCAAACCTCTGGTAGGGCTGTAGATATTGTCGCGTGAGTCACGGGTTATCCCTAAAGAGAGACTACTAATGGTATTTTCCCCTACCTCATTCTTTAAAGCTAAAGAGGCGTTGTCAGGGACATTGGAAATATCAACATTTTCAAATCGATACATTAAATTTGCTCGCACAAATTCGCTGAATTCTTTACCCAGACGAATATCCCCGCCACGCCTTTGTTCATCAAAGCTGTAGCCGGTGGTGCCGGATCTTCGCCAAAGTTTACTATAACCATCTACGCCAAATGATAAAGGATAGCCAAAAATCCAGGGCTCAGTAAAACTTAAGTCGTATTCCCGACGGGTTGTGCCAAGTTCTGCCCTCAACCTTAAATTTTGGCCGGCCCCGGTAAAGGTGTGCCAGTTAGTAATGTCAAAATTCCTCTGCGCTATTTCCACAAAGCCAATAAATCTATCAATAGAGCTGAAGCCCGCACCAAAGGCAAATTCTCCGGTCTTAGCCTCCTTAACGTTAACAATCAGGTCCTTTTTGTCCGGAGTTTTTGTCGCTTCGGTGTCATAACTGATTTCCTGAAAAAAACCTAAATTATACAATCTTTCTTTACTGCGTTTCAATTTCTTCCCGTCAAAGGCCTCTCCGGGATAAGAGCGAAGCTCCCGCCTGATGACGATGTCGCGCGTCTTAGTGTTGCCCCTAATTTTAATTTTGTCGATGTAGGCCAAATCACTTTCTATTATTCTGTAGACCAGGTCAATGCGGCCGGTCTGCTCATTAATCAGAGTATCTAGATCAATCTCAGCCGAAATATGCCCTTTTTCGAAATAAAAACCCTGCACATTGGCAATGTCGTAGCGGACCTGATCGCGATTAAAGATAGCGCCGGGTTTCATAGTCAGGCGCTTTTTGATTTCATTTTCTGGAAAGATAACCGCGCCTTGCATCCTAATCTCACCCACCAAATACTGCTTTCCTTCATCCACCTCTATGGTGATGTATATTTTCTTCTTTTGGACCCCCAACGATTTATCGGAGGAAACCTGAACATCCAAGTAGCCGTTCTCGTGATAAAATGCGGTAATTCGTTCAAGGTCTAAATCAAAAACCTCTTCTCTATATAAGCCTGAAGTAAACAAACTATCCTGCCGCGTGCGCATGAGTTTTGAAATCTTTTTATCTGAAAAAGCGTAATTACCCTTGATGTAAATATCTTTAATCTTAACCCGCATTTTTTCTTCAATCCTAATCGATATTCTAGCTTCGTTAGTCTCTTCGTTAGTCTGCATCCGGTAATCAATGTCCGCTGAAGGAAAACCGCGAGCCTCATAGGCCTTCTGGATATCGCGCATATCCTGCTTTAGCTGCTGCAGGCTGAAGAATTCCCCGATCTTGGACTTAACTAATTCTTCTAGTTTTTCCGTCCGGATAGAGCTATTTCCTTCCAGAGATATTTCGATGACAATCGGTTTTTCGGTAACTCTAAAGATTACCACTACTCCTTCTGCTTTATCCCGAGTATCAATTTTGATATCGGTAAAGTAACCAAGGGCGTAGAGCCGTTTTAGGTCATCGCTGGCAATGATCTGGGAAAAGGGCACACCTTTTTTCGTCCTGATCTTAGAAAGAATGGTGGCGCCGCTGATATTCTTATTTCCCGCTACTTCTATCGCAACGACCAATTTTTCAACTAAAGGAGCACCTTCTTGGGCTTGAGCCAGGAGACCGAAATTGACCAGTAAACTTACCATGACACTTACTAAGCCTATATAAGTCTGCCTGCAGTGATTCAAAATATTACTCCTCCCGTCTTGATAGATTCTCAAACCTTGTGTATTCACTCAAAAATATGAGTTTCTGCACCCCTACCGGGCCATTTCTCTGTTTGGCAATAATGACTTCAGTAATACCTTTATTCGATTCCTTGGGCGTATAATATTCTTCCCTGAACAGAAGCATTACCAGGTCCGCGTCCTGTTCGATAGCTCCGGATTCGCGCAAATCGGAAAGCCGGGGCCGGTAGTTTTCTCTTTTCTCAGGCGCACGAGAAAGCTGGCTAATGGCGATTAAGGGCAGTTTGAGCTCTTTGGATAATGCTTTTAAAGACCTGGTTATCTCTGAGATCTCCTGTTGACGGTTCTCTGCCCGAGAGGGATTGGTCATTAATTGCAAATAATCTACAACAATTAATTCGATGTTGTGACTGCTCTTTAACCTGCGAGCCTTGGCCCGCAACTCTAAAGCCGTTGAGCCTGCGCTATCATCTATATATATCGGCGCCTCAGCAAGCTTTCCTGCAGCGGTAACTAATTTGGGCCAATCAGTCTGGGTAAGAAATCCGCTTCTGGCCTTCTGTAGTTCAACGCGCGCATGAGAGCAAAGCATTCTCTGGACCAGCTGCTCTTTAGACATCTCTAAGCTAAAGATAGCCACGCCTTTATGTTCCTGCACTCCCACATATTCGGCAATGCAGGCAGCCAAGGCACTTTTACCCATAGAAGGACGCCCGGCAATAATAATTAGTTCCCCACCATGCAGCCCGGATGTCATCATGTCTAGATCGTCAAAGCCTGTAGGCAGACCGGTAACATGCGCTTTCCGGCGATAAAAACCTTCGATAGTCTCGATGCTATCTTTGATGATGTCTTTTATAGATACCGAAATTCCCTTCAGCTGCGAGCCGGCAATTTCAAAGATTTGCTTTTCTGCTTTATCTAGAAGTGTACTTGCATCCTGTTGCCCATCGTAACCCTGGGTTACAATTTGTGTGGCTATATTAATTAAATTGCGCAGGATTCCTTTTTCTTTAACAATCTTGGCATAATGCTGGATGTTGGCTGCCGTGGGTATCGCAGCGGTCAATTCGGTCAGGTAAGCTGCGCCCCCTATTGCATCAAGAGTGCCGTTTTTCTTTAACGCTTCGGTTAAGGTAACTAAATCTACTGCTTTATTTTCGTTATACAGATCTATGATGGCTTCAAATATTTTCTTATGGGCATCTTTATAAAACGAAGAGGAGTTCACTATCTCGACCGCATGACCGATAGCTTCTTCCTCAATTAACATCGAACCCAACACGGCAATCTCTGCCTCTATACTCTGTGGCGGCACTCTGTCTAGAGCAATATCCTTTATATCCTTGAGGTCCTTAATCTCCATTTTATTCTTTTACTACCCAAACTTTTGCTTCGGCGGTAACTTCAGGGTGCAATTTTACGTTTATTTTAAAAACCCCCACTTCATTAATTGTCTCGGGAAGGTCTATTTTTCGTTTATCGAGGTTAATTCCTTCTGCCTTATAGGCCCGGGCAATATCTTGGGTGGTTACGCTACCGAAAAGTTTCCCATCTTGGCCGGCCTGCATAGTAATTGTACAGGATATAGCGCTGATCTTTTGAGCTAACTCTTGAGCTTGTCTCTTCTGCTCTTGTTGACGTAAGGCTTGCTTTTTTTTCTCCTGCTCCACAACTTTTAAGTTGAAATCCGTGGCAAGTAGGGCCAATCCTTTAGGCAATAAGAAATTTCTGCCGAAGCCGTCTTTCACAAAGACAACTTCGCCTGCCTTGCCCAATTTTGTAACGTCTTTCTTAAGAATAACTTGCAAGTTATTTCCTCACAAAAGGCAAAAGCGCAATGACGCGCGCCCTTTTAATCGCCGAAGACAACATTCTTTGGTGCCGAGCACAAGTACCGGAGTTACGGCGAGGAATAATCTTACCTCTTTCAGTAACAAAGCGGCTTAATTTGGCTACGTCCTTGTAATCTATGTCTTGGGCCTTATCGGCACAAAACAAGCAAGGTTTTTTCCTAAAGATGAATTTTTTTCTTGGCTGCCTTTTTCTCTTAGTTCCAAATTTTAGTTTCATTTAAAAAGGTACCTCGTTTGAGTTAGGGTTTTTATCCTGGCCGGAAGAGGGGGCCTTCTGGGTTTCTTCGTTAAGTAGGGCTTCGAGGGAGTCTTCCTCTTGACGTGGCTGTGCAGATTCTTCTGCCAGCTGGGGCTTGCCTAAAAATTGCACGCGAGAAGCACGTATCTCCAGCACATTTCGCTTCTGTCCATCTTGAGTTTCCCAAGAGCGCATCTGGATCCTACCTTCTACAAATATAGGTTTTCCTTTACTTAAAAACTGTGTGCAGGTCTCCGCCTGTCTACCCCAAGCCACCACGGTAACAAAGACGGTTTCCTCTTTTGTTTCACCCGACTGAGTCTTATACCTTCTATTTACGGCAATCCGCAGGTTAGTTACAGCGGTGCCATTGGGGGTATATCTTAATTCCGGGTCGCGAGTAAGGTTACCCATTAAAAATACACGATTCAAACTAGCCATTTTGGCCTCCATTGCGCTTAGCGCTGCGCTTCTTTAGACTCCTTTTTTACGATCAATATCCTTAAGACATTCTCATCTATGTTGCAGAGGTACTTCAGCTTAGGAATTACTGCACTAACACCACTGGAGAAATTCATCAGATAATAAAGGCCTTCCTTCTGTTTGTCGATCTCATAGGCAAGCTGGCGTCGACCAAAGACCTGGGAATTCTCCAGCACAGCTTGGTTTTCCTGTAAGAGCTTTTCTAACTTAGCCGTAAGCTCCTTTTGCCCTTCTTCTGTCAAGTTCGGCTTAAAGATAAACATTGCTTCGTATGTGGCCAACTTAAACACCTCCTAATTAAACTTATTCATGGCTACCTGTATTCCCTCTGTAGCCCAAAGAACGCATGCGCTGGCAGCTTCTGGTACCGCTTGATTAATGACTTTAGTTTCTTTTTTATTGAACCTTCCCAACACGTGTTGGGTTAGCTTTTTGTTTTCTGCCTTAAGAGTTGGCGCCCCTATGCCGATTCTTAAGCGGACAAAATTTTTACTGCCTAATGCCTCTATAATTGAACGCAAGCCCAGATGCCCACCGTCACTTCCGCCTGAGCGGATGCGGATTTTACCTAAAGGTAAATTTATATCATCTACGATTACCAATAAATCGGCCGGCTTTATTCTTTTTTGTTTTACTATCGCCCGAGCCGCCTGCCCGCTTAAGTTCATAAAGGTCAAAGACTTCAATAAAACTACTGGCTGTCCCTGGATTTGCCCTTGCCCAAGAAGGCATTTAAATCCTTTTTGGCTTATCCTTATTTTTTGTTTCTTCGCCAGCTTTTCAATTACTGCGAATCCTAAGTTATGGCGGCTGTATCTATATCTTAAACCGGGATTACCTAACCCTAAAATTACTTTCACTTAAAAACCCTTAAGCCTTTTCCTTCTTTTCCTTCTTCTCTTTCTCCGGCGCTTTGGCTTCTTCAGCAGCTGCTTCTTCCTCTTCGGGTTTCTTTTCCATAATCATTTCGGGTTCGACCACCTCTTCCCCAGGTACTACTTCTGCGGCTTCTTCTACGTGAGGTATGGCTAAGGAAACAACTGTTGCTTCCGGGTCAGCGAGAACCTTTACCCCAGCAGGTATTTTTAAGTCTTTCACTAAGATAGAATCGCCGACCTCCATGGAGTTAATATCTATAAGGATGTTTTCCGGAATCTGCTCCGGTAAACATTCTACCTCCAACTCCCAAAAAACATGCTCCAATACCCCGCCTTCTTTGGCGCCCTTAGGTTCACCCTTAGCGGCAATAGGCACCTTTATGGTTAAAACTTCAGTCAAAGATATCTCATTAAAATCGATGTGTAAAGTATCCCCTTTTAAGACATGATACTGAATTTCCTTGATAATCACGGTTTTTGGTTTTTTAGTTTTGGCATCTTCTATCTCTAAGCTGACCACCACGTTTTCTCCTGCCTTGGTGTGGATGACCTTGTTAAGATCTTTGGCAGAGACTTTAATATTCAAGGAATTTTTACCTTTATAAACTACGGCAGGAATAAGGCCAAGGGCCCTGAGCTTCTTTACCTTCTCCTTACCAATTTCTTCTCTTGGTGTTGCCTTTAATTTTATTTTCTCCATTGTTTACTCACTTTGTTATTCATCAAATAGACTACTTACCGATTCCTCGCGATGAATCCTTTTAATCGCCTCACCGAGTAAAAAAGCAACCGATAATATCTCTATTTTGGGGTGACGTTTAGAATCTTCAACAGGTATAGTATCACAGACAGTGAGGTGTTTCAAGGCGCAATTTGTAATCCTCTCCAGTGCCGGTCCGGAAAGTACAGGATGGGTAATAGCGGCGTAGATATCCTTGGCGCCATGCTTTTTTAAAGCCTGAGTTGCCTCTACAAGTGAGCCGGCAGTAGCTATCAAGTCATCAACTATAATCGCATTTTTGCCTTTTACCTCACCTAAAATATTCATTACTTCGGTCTGTTCGCTATTGATCCGGCGTTTATCAATTATAGCCAAATCTGCATGGAACCTCTTAGCATAAGCCCTGGCCATTTTAATCCCGCCTACATCAGGGGAAACAACTACTATATTTTCCAGGCCTAATTTACTATAATATTCCGTAAAGACATTGATGGCAAAAAGATGATCTACAGGAATATCAAAGAATCCCTGGATTTGCCCGGCATGCAGGTCAATGGTCAAAAGCCGTGAGGCCCCGGCTGTGGTAATCAAGTCCGCCACCAGCTTTGCTGTAATCGGCACGCGCGGTTGGTCTTTTCTGTCCTGGCGAGCATATCCATAATATGGCAAAACCGCGGTAATACGTGCGGCCGATGCCCGTTTAAGGGCATCAATCATAATTAAAAGTTCCATCATGTGGTCATTCACAGGAGGCGAGGTAGGCTGGATTATGAATACATCTTTCCCGCGCACATTTTCATTAATCTTAACGGAAATTTCCCCCTCGCTGAATTGAGAAACAAAGGCATCGCTCAATTTAACCCTTAAATACTTCGAGATATTTTCTGCTAACTGGCGATTGGCGTTACCGGAAAATATAGCCAATTTGTTAAACATCTCTCACCTCTTTTTTAAGATTTTAGCAGGTACTCCCACGACCGTTGCACCTGCGGGAACATTCTTGTCTTTAGTAACTACACTGCCCGCCCCGGTAACTGCTCGCTTGCCAATTTTAAGCGGGGCGATCAAAATAGTACCTACGCCGATAAAGGCTCCATCACCAATAATAGTACGATTTTTCTTTTGTCCGTCGTAATTTGCGGTAATGGTACCGGCACCGATGTTCACAGCCTTGCCCACAGTTGCATCTCCGATATAGCTGTGATGTTTTATTTTAGAACCCAAACCAACCTTTGATCTGACTACTTCCACAAAATTACCAATTTCAACCTCATCTTCCAATACACATCCCGAACGCAGCCGGGCAAAGGGACCAATCTGACACTCCCGACCAATCTTTACGCCCCCTTCAATAATGGTATGAGGATGAATAACGCTATCGCGGCCGATCTTGACATCTGTGTAAATATAGGTAGTGGCCGGGTCAATAACAGTTACTCCGGAAGAAATTAATTCCTCTATATTCCTTCTATTTATGATGGCATTGGCGCGGATTAAATCCCGGCGTGAATTTACCCCAAAGGCCTCATTTTCATCTTGGGCTAAGATAGTTTCTACTTTCGCTTTTCTCTTGATTAAAATCTCTATGATATCGGTTAAATAATATTCTTGTTTTGTATTATTGGGTTTAACTTCCTTTAAGGCTGAAAAAAGTTCGCGCGCTTTAAAACAATAGGCATTTACATTAATTTCACCGATTGCCTTCTCGTAGGTATCGGCATCTTGCTCCTCGACTATTCTATCAACTCGATTATCTTCTCCTCTGACAATTCTCCCGAAGCCAGTGGGGTTTTTCGAGATAGCGGTCAAAATACTACAGGTTGCTCCACTGCTCCTGTGCCACTGGAGTAATTTTTTCAGGCTGGGGTAGCTAACCAGCGGGGTATCTCCATAAACAACAAGTAGATGTCCTTTAAAGTTAACAAAGGAACTTTTGGCCTGCCAGAGTGCATCCGCAGAACCTAAGAGTTTCTTCTGCCGCACGGTCTTGACTTTTGTGCCGCCTTTAAGAAATTCTTTTACCATCTGCGCCTGATGCCCAAGAACCACAACGCACCTTTTGACTTCTAATTGCTGCAACAGCCCGAGCATATATTCAAGCATCGGTTTGCCGCTGACTTTCTGCAAGACCTTAGGCAAAGCGGATTTCATCCGCGTGCCTTCTCCCGCAGCCAAAATTATCCCTGCTATATTCTTCATTGTTTAGGATTAGGTAAAATACTGGACTCTCCCGTAAAAATTTTATTTAGCTGCCCGGCCAGGACTCGAACCTAGACGCGCAGCTCCAAAAGCTGCTGTGCTACCATTACACTACCGGGCAAAATTATTTATTAATCCGTTTTCAAATATCAAAAATTTCTACGGGATTAGGTTATACTCCTAAGGACCCTGGGGGAGAGATTTCGCCTCCCGGGTTAAAACTTGCTGCACTCTGCGGCCCTTTGGCCTTTTCGGACTCATAAGCTTCCAGAATCTTCTTCTGGATGTATTCCCTTGTCTCCATGTTAATCGGATGGGCAATATCTCGGTGTTCACTGCGGCGGCCATTTTTTGCCTCAGAAGTCTCCGCCCCTGCGCCTTCACGGGTAAAGGTATTTTCCCGCTGCGGAAGTTGAGCGCTACATTGATTGCAATATTTACTTCTGAGAGAATTTTTAGCCCCGCACTTAACACAGGGCTCTTCAACCCTGCGCGAAGGCATTGCTACAAATAATCCTTTGTTGCCCTCAATAACTTTTATATTTCTAACCACAAAGGCATTGTCAAAGGTAATCGTGGCATATGCCCTGAGTTTTGTCGCTGGATTATCTCGTAAAAAAATTCTTACCTCTGTGATCTCCATGGTTGCTTATTCCTCCTTTAATATTAAATGTACTTGCGACTATTACCTGCCAATCTTTCTCTTGCGCCTTGAGCCTGTTGCTTATATCCATCGCCTCCTTTCGCGTTTGAGCCATCCCAAAAACACAAGGCCCGCTTCCAGACATAATCGTTGCAACTGCACCAGATGTTTTGAGGGCCTTTTTAATCTTTTGAATCTCTTTATATTCTTTTCTTAAAATTTGCTCAAAGCTGTTATAAGTGTATTTATTCAAGGTAGTTAAATCACCTTTTTCTAAAGCGCGGAGGACAATTTTAACACTGCCAGGGGCTTTTGTCAAGGTTAATCTGGGGTGCTGATACATCCTGCGCGTAGAGACCTTAAGACCCCTGGGGATAATCAAAACATACCAATTCTTTCGCTTTAATCTTAAAGACCTTAATTCCTCCCCCTTGCCCAGGCCAAGGGCCCTAATCTGCCCCAGCAAAAAGAAAGGAACGTCAGCCCCCAGGGTTTGGGCTAAGCTAAAAAGCTCACTGCGTCTAAGGCCTAGGAGTAAAAGCTTATTCAAACCTAACAATACACTGGCGGCATCAGAACTGCCACCGCCTAAGCCGGCGGCCACAGGAATTTTTTTAGTTATACGGATCTCTATTCCTTCACGGCGCTTTGCCTTAGCCAGAAGTAACTTCGCCGCCTGAAAACAAAGATTTGTCTTATCCTTCGGCACATCCTTGTGCCGGCAGAACACTTTAATGCCTGCTTTTCGTTTTTTTAAACTGATCGTATCGCAAAGGCTTATCTTCTCAAAGACAGTTTCAATATTGTGAAAAGCATCAGGCCTTTTGTTTAATACCTTTAAATAAAGGTTCAGTTTAGCCGGGGCGCGAAGCGTAAGTGTCTGCATTTTATCGATTCAAAAGCTTGTGGCAAGCCTGCACAATGTCATCCGGAGTTAAATGATATTCCTTAATTAATTCCTCAGGGCTTCCCGACTGTCCAAACTTGCCCCTGATGCCGATTCTGACCATCGGAGTAGGAAGATTCTCAGCCAAGACTTCTGCTACTGCACTTCCCAGACCTCCGCTGATCAGGTGTTCCTCGCAAGTCACAATTCTTTTAGTGAGCTTTGCCGACTCAATAATAGCCTTTTTATCTAATGGTCTGATGGTATGCATATTAACTACGCGCACACTTTTACCTTCTTTTTCCAAAGCCTCTGCCGCATCCAGGGCAAATTTAACCATTATCCCGCAGGCAATGATAGTGATATCCCGGCCTTTTTGTAACAGGCGCGCCCGGCCGATCTTAAATCCGTCT
>JAMXCY010000020.1 GCA_024543015.1 Candidatus Omnitrophota bacterium
ACTCGGAGAAGCTCTGCTTAAGTTAAGACATCAGGATTTGATCTGGGGTGTAATTATACTTTCAACCTGCAACAGGATGGAAATCTATATCCATTCGCTAAATAACAACTCCAGTTTAGAGAAGATAGAGAGATTTCTAATAAACTGTTTTCAGGTCTGGAAAGAAGATATAAAATCTTATTTTTATATGTTAGAGGATATAGACGCAATAAAACATATATTTAGAGTGGCTTCTGGTTTAGATTCGCAGGTTTTAGGTGAAACACAAATTTTAGGACAAGTAAAATCTGCCTGGTCAATCGCTAAGGAAAAAGGGGTGAGTGGTGATTTTCTAGATAATATATTTGAAAAAGCTATAGAGGCAGGAAAGCTAGTTAGATCACAAACCAAAATCTCACAAGGTAATGTTTCCATAGGAAGTGTAGCTATAAAGATGCTCAAAGACTATTTTAGAAAGTTACAGGATAAGTTGGTATTAATTATCGGAGCCGGCAAAATTAGTAGATTAATGAGTGAGTATCTTAAAGAGCAAGGAGCCAAAAGCATCTTTGTTTCTAACAGGACCTATATAAAGGCTTGTGCACTAGCCTCAGAGTGCGCAGGAGAACCCATTAATTTCGACCGGCTGAAAGAAAAATTAAAAACAGTAGACATTGTTATTAGCTCTACAGCAAGTCCTCACCTGATTCTGAAGCGAGAAACTTTGGAGGAAGTTATGCAAACGAGAAGAAAACCTTTGTTTATATTAGATCTCGCCGTGGCTCGAGATATTGATCCTGAGGCAAAAGATATCGATGGTGTTTCTTTGTACGATTTAGATAGTTTAAAATATGTTATTGAAGAAAATTATAATAAAAGAAAGAGAGAGATTGGCTTTACTGAGGAGATAATCCAAAAAGAACTAGATCAACTCTTAGTTAGGGACTGTTTCGCCTAATTAATTGCAAATATGAGCAGAAAACATTTTAAATATATCTATGGGCCGGTATCTTCCTGGAGGTTTGGCAGTTCCTTGGGGATAGACTTGCTTTCGCAGGGAGAGAAAGTCTGTTCCTTTGATTGCCTCTATTGCCAGCTGGGCAAGACAAAAGCCTTAAGGACTAAGAGAAAATTATATGTCCCCACTAAAAAGGTTATTCAGGAAATAAAGGCATTGCCCGGGGTGCAGATAGATTATATTACCTTCTCCGGGCGGGGCGATCCGACATTAGCCAAAAATTTAGGAGAAGTGATAAAAGCAATCAAGAAATTGCGCAAAGAGCCGATTGCGGTTTTAACTAATTCTTCCCTGATATACAAAAAAGAAGTAAGAGCGGAGCTTGCCCTGGCAGACTTAGTGGCCTTTAAACTGGATGCGGATTCGGAGAAACTCTTGGAGCTAATAAACCGTCCGGCCAAAGAAATAAAATTTAACAATATCTTAAAAGGCATTAGGCAATTCAGAAAAACCTACCGTGGCAAATTAGCGCTACAGATAATGTTGATGCAGGAAAATAAAGAGACGGTCAAAAATATAGCTAAATTAGCCAAGACTATTCAAGCCGATGAAATTCAACTCTGCGCACCTGTCAGGCCAGCGCAAGTTTTGCCGCTTTCGCGCAGAACCATCTCAGCGCTAAAAAGACATTTTCGCGGAATGAAGGCGATTTCGCTTTACGATGTAAAGCGCAAAAAGATACGACCCATAAACACAAAAGATACGAACTTGCGGAGAAGCAACGCCTTAAATGGAGGTTGATTATGCCGGAGTGTAGAGTAGAGCAAAACAAACGAAGATGTAACTGTACCTATGAACCCTGTAGCCGAAAAGGTATCTGCTGTGAATGCATCCAATATCACCGCAATCAAGGGCAGCTGCCGGCGTGTTTCTTTGGACCCGATGCGGAGAAGACTTATGACCGTAGTATTGCCAACTTTATCAAGAGCCATTAAACGCCAGGTCAGGCTTTAACTTAAGAAATATAAGGCTATTCCCCAGGCTGTTCCCAGGCCATTGAATACAATATCGCGCAACTCAAAGACCCGATAAGGCAAAACTGCCTGAAATAGCTCATCAACAATCCCCACGGCGATCCCGAGTGTGCAAGCCAGAATAGCTCCTTTAGCCTTTTGATTTGTTTTAATTAAGTCTCTGGCTGCAAACCAGCCTAAGAGGGCGTATTCTAAAAGATGTATCCTTTCTACGGGAATCTTTATCTGCCAACTAAAATAAAGACCGGAGGTTAGTATTGCTATAAGCATAAGAATTCGCTTTGCGCCCGGCTTATTTCTGATTGCGAAAATCAAAAAGGCTAATCCCGAAATAACTAAGACTAGCCCTAACAGGGTTATCACGCCTCTTTCTCCAATACGCAGTTGAACCAAGGCTAGTATTTGTCTTGAGAATGAGGCAGAGACGATTATAAATAGTCCTATGCCGATAGTTGTTTTGGAAATTTTATACTTCACATTTTTACATTATAGGTACTTAGAATAATAATGTCAATTAATCTTTTGTTGTTTGTTGAGGCCTGGCCTCCACAAACTAATTGCTAAAATTCTTGACGAATTGCATAGGTTGTAGTAATCTACTATAGACAAGAAGGAGACTAAGGCGTTGAAATATATAATCGGTATAGATATAGGCGGGACAAAGACTTCTGTATCTTTAGGTAACACTCAGGGCAAAATTCTGGCCCGTCAAGCCTTCCCCACAAAAGATGTGCGTTCCACTTTAGCGCAGACAAAAAGGATTATCCATGGTTATCTGGGCAAACCCAAGACCCAAAACAGGCGAATTTTAGGTATCGGCATATCCTGTGCCGGGCCTTTAGATTTAACAAAAGGTGTTTTGATTAAATCGCCCAATATGCCTACCTGGCGTAATGTTGCGCTAAATAAAGTCTTCTCCAAGGCCTTTAGGCTGCCCGTAGTGATAGATAACGATGCAAACGCAGCAGCCCTTGCCGAAAAGACCTTTGGTGCGGGTAAAGCTGTAAAAAATCTATTTTATTATACGGTAAGCACAGGGATTGGTGGCGGGTTAATTATTGATGGTGAGATTTATCACGGTGCAAGTTTCGATGCCGGGGAAATCGGACATTCTGTAATTTTGCCCGCAGGTCCAAAATGCGCGTGCGGAAAACGCGGTTGTCTTGAAGCCTTAGCCAGCGGCACCTCCATTGCCAGGGTCGCCAGGGAAAGAGTAAAGAAAAGCTCTTTGATTTTAAAATTAGCCGGGACAAAACAGAATATTGATGCAACAATTGTTGCCCAGGCGGTTAGAGAAGGCGATAAACTGGCGCGGGAGATTTTTCAAGAAGTTGCTTTTTATCTGGGTTTAAGCGTTACCAATGTGATTCAGGTTATTAATCCGGAGATGATTGTGATTGGCGGGGGAGTATCCAAGGCAGGCCCGATACTTTTTCAACCGATGATTAAGACCGTGCGTAAATTAACCTGGGCCAGGCCCTATCGCAGTTGTAAAATTGTCCGCGCTAAACTAAAAGATATAGTAGGAGATTTAGGAGCAATAAGTTTGGTCCTGAAGAAGCGCCAACTATTAAAGAGGCAATAATGAACATTGCAGTTTTTTGCTCCGCTAACGGCAGCAATTTTCAGGCCATTGTCGATAGTCTAAAGCGAGGTAAGATTAAGGCCGAAATTGCCTTAATGGTCTGCGATAATCCGGATGCCTTTGTTCTTCAGCGAGCTGAGAAAGAAGGAATAAAGAGTTTTTTGGTAGAGAGAAAAAACTTTAACACCAAAGGTGAGTATGAGGCTGAAATTATCAAAAGATTAGAGCAAGAGAAAGTCGAGCTTATCTGTCTTGCCGGATATATGCGTCTGGTAGGAGCTGTTTTTACACAGAAATACCGCAATAGAATTCTGAACATCCATCCGGCAATTCTTCCCGTTTTTAAAGGTACACACGGGATAAAAGAGGCTTTAGATTATGGAGCAAAAGTTACCGGTGTAACTGTGCACTTTGTGGATGAAAAGATGGACCATGGCCCGATAGTTTTACAGGAAGCTGTGGAAATCAAAGCGGATGATACAGAAGAGTCTCTGGCTAAGCGCATCCATAAAATTGAGCACAAACTTTATCCTCAGGCAATCAAACTTTTTGTAGAAGGTAAATTAAAAGTAGAGGGACGGAAAGTAAAAATTGGGTAAAATGGCTATTCGTTTTGGCACATCCGGCTGGCGCGCGCTAATCGCTGATGAATTTACCTTCTCTAACGTAGAAAAGGTCTCCCGGGCAATAGTAAAGTATATTTGCGACCACCACTTGCAAAGTAAGGGGATAATTGTAGGTTATGATACCAGATTCCTTTCCCGAGACTTTGCTAAAAGTTGCGCCCAGACTATTGCTAAAAATAATATTAAAGTATTTTTGACTATCCGCGATACCGCCACACCTGTGATTGCCTATCAGGTGCTTAAGAAAAAGGCTGCCGGGGCGATTAATATTACTGCCAGCCACAACCCCGCGGAATATAATGGGATTAAATTTTCATCTGCCTATGGAGGTCCGGCCCCGATTAAGGTGACCAGGGAGATAGAAAAAAATATCAACCGCGAATTTTTTATTGTTTCAAAAAGAAAAGGCAAGATTCAGTTGTTTGATCCCCGGCCAGCATATTTAAAACGGATTAAACAATTAGTTAATTTTGCAGTGATTCGCAACGGCCACCTGAAAATAGGAGTAGATCTCTTACATGGAACTGGCCGTGGGTACCTGGATCGTCTGCTCAGTGAAGCCGGCTGTCGGGTCTCGATTTTGCATAACTGGCTTGAGCCTTCATTTGGCGGTTTGCCACCTGAGCCGGCTAAGGAGCAGCTTAAGGAATTGATCAAGCTAGTCAGAAAGAAACGTTTACACTTGGGGTTGGCTGTTGATGGCGACGGCGATCGTTTTGGCATTGTGGACAGAACCGGCTCTTATATTGGCGCCAATCAAGTCATTGCTCTTTTGACTGCGCATCTTTTATCCACGCGGCCCAGACAAAAGCGCCTGGTGCGAACTGTTGCTACCACGCATATGATGGATGCCCTGGCACAAAGAGCGGGCCTGGATGTTATTGAGACCCCGGTGGGTTTTAAATATATCGGTCAGGAAATAGCTAAGGGGGGCTGTCTCATTGGGGGTGAGGAGTCAGGCGGGCTCTCTATTGCTGGACACATTCCGGAGAAAGACGGAATCTTAGCCTGTCTTTTAATTGCTGAGCTGGTAGCCACAAGAAAAAAGTCATTGGGTGATATTTTAAAAGAATTACACAAAGAGGTCGGGCCGTTTTTTAGCACAAGATGTGATTTCCGTATTAACGAAAAGAAAAAAGACAATATTGCGCGCAAAATGAAGTCTCTTTCTAAGCTTGAGTCTTTATTCGGCAAGAGAATTGCCAAATTCGTTGGCTTGGACGGATATAAATTTATTTTTACCGATACCAGCTGGATTATGTTTCGTCTCAGTGGTACCGAACCAATAGTCAGATGCTACTGCGAGGCTAAATCAAAGAAACGGCTAAAGAGCTTACTCGGTCAGGGCCAGAAGCTGATAAGTTCTTGTTAGCTTCAACAATATCTGTTGAGGCTAAGCCTCAACCAAAAAAGTAGTTGACAATAGACGGTAAATAGGATATATTCTTAAGACCGTGCATAAGATTAAAGACATTAAAGCAAGAGAGATAATTGATTCGCGGGGGAATCCCACGATAGAAGTAGAGGTAATCTTGGATAACGGGGTTTTGGGCCGCGCTGCTGTGCCCAGCGGTGCCTCCACCGGGGAACACGAGGCCATTGAACTTCGCGACGGCGACAAAAGCAGATTCCTGGGTAAAGGCGTAACCAAGGCCATGGAAAATGTAACCAGGATAATCAAGCCGGCCATCTTAGGCAAAGAACCCTTTAATCAGGAAGAAATCGATAAGATACTAATTGATTTAGACGGTACAGAAAACAAGGCTCGCCTTGGTGCCAATGCTATTTTGGGAGTTTCCTTGGCATTGGCTAAGGCAGCGAGCAATGCGCAGTCTTTACCGCTTTATCGCTATTTAGGCGGTGAAAAAGCTGTGACCTTACCTGTGCCAATGATGAATATCTTAAACGGAGGCCAACACGCCGATAATAATGTTGACCTTCAGGAATTCATGATTTTTCCTTTGGGAATGAATAGTTTCTCTGATGCCCTGCGTGCCGGTTGTGAAATTTTTCAGAATCTGAAAAAAATATTGCAGGCCAAGAAACTCTCCACCGCTGTAGGGGATGAAGGCGGTTTTGCCCCGAATTTAAGCTCAAATGTCCAGGCCATCGAAGTAATTATCCAGGCCATCGAAAAAGCCGGATATAAACCGGGCAAAGATGTGTATATAGCCTTAGATGCAGCTGCCAGTTCTTTTTATGACGGCAAAAGTTACATCTTGAGTGCAGAGGACTCTCCCACAAAGACAGCTCAAGATATGATTAAGTTCTATCAAGACTTATCCAGTAAATATCCTATTGTTTCCATTGAAGACGGCTTAGCCGAAGATGACTGGACAGGATGGAAGCAGTTGACCGAGGCCATGGGCACTGATACGCAGATAGTGGGGGATGACCTTTTTGTAACCAACACCAAGAGGCTAAAAAAAGGTATTGACGAGAAATGCGGCAATTCTATTTTAATTAAGGTTAACCAAATTGGTACCTTGACTGAGACCTTAGCAGCTATCAAGATGGCCAAAGAAACCGGCTTTAGCGCAATAATCTCACACCGCTCCGGAGAAACCGAAGATACGACTATCGCCCATCTTGCAGTAGCTACCTCCTGTGGCCAGATTAAGACGGGCTCAACCTCGCGCAGCGAACGGATAGCCAAATATAATGAGTTGTTGCGGATCGAAGAAGAGCTGGGTGAGGATGCAGCTTACGGAGGCAAACTTTGGGCCAAAAGAAGATAATTGCTTTAACCCTTTTAGCGTCGCTACTATTGGGAATAATTTTTGTTCCCGGTTACCTAAGAATTAGAAAGTTAAGCCGGAAAAATCAAGAGTTAGAAAAGCAGATTGCCGAAATTAAACAGCTCAACAATGATTTAAAAGAGGAACAGGAAAAGCTAATCAGCGATCCTCTGTATTTTGAAAGAGTAGCCCGGGAAAAGCTGGGCGTGGTCAGAAAAGGAGAGGTGGTTTATAAAATCTTACCACCGGAGGAATAAGGGTATTATTCACCGATGGATATAGAAACAGCGCTTAAAGTCGGTGAGATAGTAGAGGCAGAAGTCACCAGGATTACCGATTTTGGTGCTTTTGCGAAAATTAATGGGCGAGCCTTAGGCCTGATCCATATCTCCCAGATATCTAATAGCTTCGTTAAAGATGTTAAGCAACACCTTAAAACAGGCGATAAGGTCAAGGCCAGAGTAATCAAAGTGGGCCCGGGCAAGAAGATTGATTTAAGCCTCAAGAAGTCTGTTTCTTCGCGCCCCCAGAAGAATAATTCTGGATTTAGATCTTCCGATTTTAGAGAGAAATTAAAGAAATTCTTACGGCACTTGCCGAAATAACGCGGGGTGGAGCAGTCCGGTAGCTCGCTAGGCTCATAACCTAGAGGTCGCCCGTTCAAATCGGGCCCCCGCTACCATAGTTGAACCGGGAAAGCCTCTAAAGTTCCAGGGATTGGGAGGCTTTCCCTTTTTGGTTGACGCCCACCACTATATTTGGTATAATGTAGGTTCCTAAAAAGCCTCTGGTTCTAGGAGCCGTAGGCTCGCAAGAGGAGGATAAGATGATTAAAAGATACACTTTTCCAAGGATGGGCCGAATTTGGGAGGATGAACATAAGTTCCGCCGGATGTTAGAGGTGGAACTTCTAGTTTGTGAGGCACTCACTCGCAAAGGCAGAATTCCTAAAGCAGCCCTAATTAATATTAAACAGAAAGCCCGCGTTAACCCTAAGCGCATACAGCAGATAGAGAACAAAACCCGCCATGATATAATCGCCTTTGTAACACAGGTTTGTGAAAACTTAGGGCGCTATTCCCGCTATTTTCATTCCGGATTAACTTCCAATGACCTTTTAGATACGGTTCTGGCGCTTAATTTAAAAGAAGCAGCCAAGATTCTAGTTGAAGACCTGAAGAAGCTGTTGGTCTCTTGTAGTAGGCGAGCCAAACAATACAAACGCACTATTTGTGTTGGCAGAACTCACGGAATTCATGCTGAGCCGATTACCTTTGGACTGAAGCTTGCCCTTTTCTATGATGAGATGAAGCGCAACTTAAAAAGGCTGGAACAGGCCCAAGAAGGCATAAGCTATGGCAAGATTTCCGGCGCCGTAGGTACTTACGCTCATCTGGACCCTTCAGTTGAAGCCTATGTCTGTAAAAAACTAAACCTTAAGCCCGCAGGCATTACCACCCAGGTAATCCCCCGGGATAGACACGCCCAGTTTATCACTGTTCTTTCTCTTATCGCAAGCTCCTTAGAAAGATTTGCCCAGGAAATCAGGCACCTGCAGCGCAGCGAGGTAGCCGAGGTCCTTGAGCCATTTACCAAGACGCAAAAGGGTTCAAGCGCCATGCCCCATAAACGCAATCCCATCCTTTGCGAAAGGGTCTCAGGGCTGGCCCGTGTTTTAAGAGGCAATGCCCAGGTTGCCTTAGAGAACATTGCCCTCTGGCATGAGCGGGATATTAGCCATTCTTCCGCAGAGAGAATCATTATTCCGGATTCTACGATTTTACTTGATTATATGCTCCAGAAGGTTAATTGGATTGTAGGAAATCTAGTGGTTTATCCGGAGAAGATGAAGGAGAATCTGGAGAAAACCCGTGGTTTGATTTTTTCTCAGCGGGTGTTGTTGGCCTTGATGGAGAAAGGTGTTTCCAGAACCGAAAGCTATGATTTAGTGCAACGTGCCGCTTCTTGCGTCTGGGAGTCAGACTTAAAATTTAAGGATGTTTTAATGAACGATGCGCGCATTCAACGACATCTTAAAACCCGGGAGATCGAAGATTGCTTTAATCTAAAATATTATTTGAGATTTGTGGATAAAATATTTAAAAAGATAGGGCTGGGAGCATGAAAAAAGGAAAGCTCATTTATGAGGGTAAGGCCAAGAAGCTTTACCAGACCGATAACCCTGGCCTGGTAATTCAGGAATTTAAAGACGATGCCACTGCCTTTGATGCCACCAAGCGCGGCACGATAACGGATAAAGGTGTTTGCAATAATAAGATTTCCACCCACCTTTTTGGAGTTTTAGAAACCCAGGGCATACCGACGCATTTTGTCAGGTTGTTAAATGAACGAGAGATGTTGGTACAACGACTGGAGATTATTCCGGTTGAGGTAACCATTCGTAATGTGGTAGCCGGAGGTATGGCCAAGTCACTTGGTCTACAAGAGGGGAAGGAGTTACACAGCCCCATATTGGAATATCATTATAAAAATGATGCCCTGCACGATCCTTTATTTAATGAATATCACATTTTGGCCATGGAACTTGCTACAGAAGAAGAGTTAAAGACTATTGCCAAATATTCATTTGAGGTTAACCGTATTCTGCTTGAGTTTTTTGACCAGTGTGGCCTAAAACTCGTTGACTTTAAATTAGAATTCGGCCGGCATAAGGATAAGATTTTGCTGGGTGATGAAATCTCACCGGACACCTGTCGGTTGTGGGATAAAACTACGAATAAAAAATTGGACAAGGACAGATTCCGCCGCGACTTAGGAGACATTGAAGAGGCCTATCAAGAAGTATTAAAAAGAGTATGCGAAAGAAGCAGGGTCTAACTTATAAGAAAGCCGGCGTAGATGTTGCCAAGGCCGGAGCCTTTGTCCGGGAAATAAAGCGTGTGGTTGACTCTACCGCGCAGCCGGGATGGCTTAAGGGCATCGGCTCATTTGGGGGATTTTTTGAGCTTGCCAAAAGATATAAAGAGCCGGTTTTAGTCTCATCATCAGACGGAGTAGGCACCAAATTAAAAATTGCCTTCTTGGCCGACATTCACGATACCGTGGGCATTGATTTGGTGGCCATGAGTGTGAATGATTGCCTTTGCTCAGGGGCTAAGCCGCTTTTTTTCTTAGACTATATTGCCACGGAAAAATTAGAAAAGAAAAAGTTAGTTCAGGTGGTCAAAGGTGTAGCCGCAGGCTGCCGCCAAGCCGGTTGCGCGCTCATTGGCGGAGAGACCGCGGAGATGCCCAACTTTTATCGACCCGGAGAATATGATTTATCCGGGTTTTGCGTAGCCGTAGTAGAAAAAAATAAAATAATTGACGGCTCTAAAATAAAACTAGGGGATAAAATAATCGGCCTGGCTTCTTCCGGCTTACATGCTAATGGTTTTTCTCTGGTCAGAAAGATATTTTCTAAAAAAGAACTTAAAAAGCGGGCAAAAGAATTTTTAACCCCTACAAGAATTTATGCAAAACCAATTTTGTCTTTGTTGTGGACAAAGAAAGAGGCGATTAAAGGCATTGCCCACATCACCGGCGGTTCATTTTTAGATAAAATCCCCCGCATTATTCCTGGCGGGTTAGCTGTGGGAGTGTGCAAGAATTCTTGGCCCATACCCAAAATCTTTCACGAAATTAAACAACGTGCTAAGCTCACACCCCGTCAGATGTTTCGCAGCTTTAATATGGGCATTGGGATGGTTTTGGTAGTTCCTGCCAGAGAGAGCGCAAGGATAATTAAATATTTAAGGCATAAATTTACTTTAAAATCCTGGGAAATCGGAGAAATAATTAAGGGCGAAAGGCAAGTCTTGATTTAATGAAGCTTTTAATCATTGGTTCAGGCGGGCGCGAACACTGCCTGGCCTGGAAGATTGCTCAGTCGGATCGAGTAAAAGAGATTTTTTGCGCTCCGGGTAATGGAGGAACCAATGAACTGGCCCAAAATGTTCATATTTCAGCCGATGATATCAAATCCTTAAGCGACTTTGCTAAAGAAAAAAGAATCGATTTAACCATTGTCGGGCCGGAGATCCCTTTAGTTAAAGGAATTGTGGATCAGTTTCAAAAACGGGGCTTAAAGGTGTTTGGTCCTCGACAGAAATCGGCTTTATTGGAAGGTAGTAAAGTCTTTGCCAAAGAGATAATGGCCAAATTCTCTGTGCCCACTGCGAACTTTCGTAAGTTTTCTGATCAGGCACAGGCCGCAGCTTATATTCGCCAAAAAGGCGCGCCCATCGTGCTCAAGGCCGATGGTTTAGCTGCCGGAAAAGGAGTTTTTGTTTGCCAGGACACTAAAGAAGCGCTAGAAGCTTTAAAGGTGGTTATGGTGGATAAAAAGTTTGGTGAATCCGGGAAGTGGGTGGTGGTTGAAGATTGCCTCCAGGGTGAGGAAGCTTCAATCCAGGTATTCTCAGACGGAAAAAACATGGTGCCTCTGGCAACTTCTCAGGACCACAAAAGGATTTACGATGGCGAGCGCGGAGCAAATACCGGAGGTATGGGCGCTTATTCGCCGGCCCCTTGCGTAACAGATAGCTTGCAGCAGAGAGTTAATAACGAAATTTTAGATCCTTTAATTTCTGGCTTGAATGATACAGGCAGAGAATACATTGGTACCCTTTACGTAGGCCTGATGGTTACTGCGGCTGGGCCGAAAGTGCTGGAGTTTAACGTACGTCTTGGTGATCCAGAAACCCAGGCCATCCTGCCCAGAT
>JAMXCY010000021.1 GCA_024543015.1 Candidatus Omnitrophota bacterium
ACCTTCAGGCAGAGGTGGTACGTGAGTGAAAAGTCGTCCCAAAGTGGTATTCAGTCGCATACGCACATTTACCGCCCAAGCTGATGCTTCTAAAAGAACACTCGTATCCCTTTTACGTATCTTGGCAAAACCCATAATTATACCCGGCAATAAAATAAAAGCTGCTAGCCCCACCAACGCCCCCAGGACATGAACCGCTTTGACCTGAGAAAGGGCCTTGGTAATGTAGGCAAAGGCTGATCCAAGAGCCGCAATAGCTATACCTCCCCCCAACAAGAGATCACGCGTCATGCCTGATGCATTAGGAGCAGCCGTAGTTGTTTCTAACTTAGTTTGGCGGGATTTACTGAATTTATCTATTTGTTTCTTGATGAAACCGGTAAATTGCTTAAAAGGCGCCTTCACTGACTCCCAAATGCTTATAGGGTTTTCCACGATATCTACTACCTGCGCATCCCACTCTCTACCATCTATAGTAAAAAAGATACCGCGCTTGCCAACACGCAATCCACCTGCATCACCAGAGGTCACTGCAGCCACAATCTCAAATTTAATATCTTTGTCCTGGCGACCAGTAATTTCCAAATACAAAAGATACATACAACTCTCTTCTGCTATCTTTTTGTGGGCAGGCCTGTCCTGAATTTTCATTGTAAAAGTCATTTCCCTTCCATCAATTACTAATCTGCCCATTTCAAAAAGGGAGCGGCGCTTAGGGCTGTAAAGATTGGCGAAACTTACAAAATTGTTTGCCAACTCCATTAACCATCTTTGGTAAAGGACTAACTTCTCCAAATTATGGAGCTGGTTCAAATCATCAGCCACAGCTAAGTCTTTGGCAATGAGTTCGCTTGTCCTTTGTCTGTATGTCCCGTTAAGATAGGTACGCAGCAAATCTTGACTCAGTTTTTCTACCTTTATACCCTGCCTGCCTTCTAACCACGCCCGGTATGGAGCAAAGATAGCTTTTATCTTATCCCACTGTTTTTCAGTAAGTTGTTTGATTGACCCCATAAGAAGTTGTTTGGCTGAGCCTCTAAGGGCGCGCTTTAGCACCTTTTCCCTAAGCTCAACTAGGCGGTCAAGATATAAGGGATTGAGTGTTGCCTCAAAGTCCAAGACGCCTTTTGGGCTAGGTAAAGCTAAGGGAGCATTCTTAAGCCGCTCTTCCATTATTGACTTATTCGTAAAATCGATTTCTTCAAGCTCCTTCTGGCGAAGCTGCATCTGATCTGCTGAGCGCTGATCAAACCTGACCATTGCACACTGCGTAAAATATTGCTCAATCTTCTCTTCTAAATTAACCACTAACTCATAGGCTTGCGGTGTTTCAGTCCCCCAAGGCATAACCTCTGTAGTATCATTACCTTTGGGAATTTCGCCTTTTGTTTTCCAGACAAGAAAGTTTTTAGCTTCATCAAAGAATATCTTAAGCCGCTCTTCGTTAATCCCTGGCTTACCGCTGGCATCCAAAGCAGGACCAATAGTCTCTATAACAGAGGTGATGAATTGAGCTAAATCTGGATCAGCCGCTGCTTGCGGAGGAATAATACCATCACCGTTATTCGCGCTACTGGCCATAATGTTTTGCACATCTCGGACCTGAGCCAGACTAATCTCCTGTGCATCTGGTGAATTAAGATTGGTTAAGATTAACTTTGCGGCTGTTTGTAATTTTTGACCTTCAGGATGACTGATATCAATATCGCTTAAGTTTAGCACATCAGTACCAACGGACAAACGGCTCCTATGTTTAAGGAATCGAAACAGCCAAGTCTGTGCCGCCTTGAGCTCATCAGTCCTGATACGACCATTCTGGTCCGTATCTACATAAGAAAGAAATGCGCTATCGCAGTTGAGGCTGTTAATGGGGATACTGGTCGCTGCCCAGTGCGCATCGTCAAGAACTTGAATTTTTTCCAAATCCCGGGCATCTTGAATTCTCAGTTGGTAGCTCCCACCGTAATTCTTAAATATCAATTGTGACATAATAATCCATCCTAAATGAGCATATGAGTGTAAACTAACCCCGCCCTTTCTGCTTCGTAGTCTCTCTTTGTAAGTAGAAAGGGCGGAGCAAATCTCTTGAGTCAGTCTTATTTAAGACTTTTCAGATATCGGTAGTAATCACTGTCGGTGCTCAAGATTATGGTAGAATTCTCATCAATTGTCTTGCGGTATGTCTCTAATGTCTTCATGAATGCATAAAATGCCGGATCCTTATTATAGGCATCGGCATAAATTTTGGTTGTCTGGGCATCGGTCTTTCCTCTGATGCCCTGGGCCTTGCGGTAGGCCTCGGAAGTAATCTGTTTTAATTCCTTGCCCATCTGGCCTTCAATCTCTGCCTGCTTTCC
This sequence comes from Candidatus Omnitrophota bacterium, assembly GCA_024543015.1. Taxonomy (GTDB): domain Bacteria; phylum Omnitrophota; class Gorgyraeia; order JAFGHF01; family JAFGHF01; genus JAMXCY01. The sequence continues at coordinate 2,358 of JAMXCY010000021.1, forward strand.
CTGACCTTCAGAGCGATACTGCTCAGCGGCCCGTTTCCTTTCGGCAATCATCCGCTCATAGACCTTCCTGCGCACCGCTTCCACATAATTGATCCGCTTGATGCGTACATCTATCAATTCAATGCCGTATTGAGGAGCAAGCACCTTGGCCTTTTTCAGAATCATCCCGGCCAGGGCTTTTCGGCCAACGGAAATCTTCTCTAACGCCTCTTCAGTAACTACGACCTCCTCTTGTTCCTCTTTAGTTTCCAGGATGCGATTGGTATTTCTGATTGCTTCAACGAGGAGGTGACTGGTAACGGCGTCGCGCGTGGCTGAATTGATAATGTCATCGAGCCTGGCATGTGCGCCGCTTTCCGTTCCCACTGATTGCAAGAACTTCAAGGCATCAGTAATTCGCCAGCGGGCAGTAGTATCCAGCCAGATATACCTTTTATCTTTTGTGGGAATCTGGTTGGGATCTCCGTCCCAATCCAGAAGCCTTTTCTCAAAATACTGGGCCCGCTGGATAAACGGCGTCTTAAAATGTAACCCGGCAGTGGTAATCGACTCACCCACAGGCTTGCCAAACTGGGTAACCACTACTTGCTTAGTCTCATCAACTATATATGCCACACCGCTTAAAAATATAGCTATGACCAGAATTGCTAAAATCCCTATTATCTTTAAAATCGGTTTCATTGCTGACTTCCCCCTTTCTGGCCAATATTTAATAACTGCAGAATCGAGGTCTGCTCCGAATCAATGATATATTTCTCTTTTGCCCTGGGCAAAACCTCCATCATCGTATCCAGATATAGCCTCTTCCGGGTTATCTCGGGCGCCTTTTTATATTCTGTCCAGGTATCTAAAAATCTCTCGGCCTCGCCCTTGGCCCGGTTTACCTTATCTAACTGGTATCCTTCGGCTTCACGAATGGTTTTTTCCGCCTCACCGCGGGCCCGAGGGATAACCTTATTATAAGCCTTCCAGGCCTGGTTAATCATTCGCTCCTTCTCCTGTTTGGCTTCGTTGACCTCATTGAAGGCCGGTTTTACCTCATCGGGAGGATTGACATCCTGAAGTTTGACCGTAACCACCTGAACTCCGGTCTGATAGTTATCCAGAATCTTCTGCATCTCCAGCTGGGCAAGGTCGTTTATCTCCTCCCTCTCTGTGGTGAGCACCTCATCTACACGATAATCACCAACAAGCCGGCGCATCACTACCTCAGAGATATCCCGCACATTATCCACAGGGTCTCTGGTTTTAAAAAGCAGACTTCTTGCATCTTTGACCTTAAATTGCACTATCCAGCGCACATCCAGAATATTCAGGTCTCCGGTAAGCATTAAGGATTCTTCAGGATACTTGCGGGGAGAATACTGTGTCTTTACCCCGGCACGCAGGGTTCTCACCCCAAACTCCTCTTTAAATACGCGCTTTACCTTAATCGGGGTCACCTTTTCAATGCCAAAAGGAACTTTGATATGCAGACCAGGTGAAGTGGTATAAGCATAGCGGCCGAATCTTTGCACCACCCCCACCTCATCCGGGCCGATAGAATAAATCGTCCCAAACAAGACAACCAGCCCGACAAAAGCCAAGATGATTATGGGCAAAAATTTTCCGTAATCGCCAAACTTTTTCCTGCCTATATCCAGGATGTCTTCCGGTCCACGAACATCTTTCCATTCCATTTTCTCATACTCCTTCCTTTTTCAGCTTATTAACTTTCTTCAATATTGTTTTTTCATAGAGCTTGCTTTGCCGCGATTTCTTCGCCAATCTTCTATCTCTTCAGTATCAAATCTCCACTGACCACCGGCTTTAAAAGCTGGAATTTTACCTTTACGAGCAAGGCGTCTAACTGTATATGGATGGACTCTTAGATATTCAGAAACTTCTGTAACTAGATAGGTACTTTTTGACATATTCTCACCTGAAATAGTTTACTATTGGCAGGATACAAAGTGTTACATATTGTAACACCCTCAATTTGGCGTGTCAACTCTTTCCTGAAAATGATTTTAATTGGAAAACTAAATAACCTTTCTATAAATGTCAAATGTTCTTTCTGCCATAATCTCTTTGGTAAAGTATTGCTCAACCATCTCTCTTCCTGCTGACCCCAGGCGTTTCCGCAATTTTTCATCAGCCAGAAGTTGTATCGTGCGCTTAGCCAATTGTTCAAAGTTTTTGGGAGGGACAAGAAAACCATTAATATTATTGTGAACAATTTCCGGCATCCCTCCCATAGAAGTTACTACAATAGGTTTTTTCGAGGCCATTGATTCCAGAAGGGTTAAGCCGAATGGTTCCTGGGAGGAAGAAGGATAAATGCATACCTGAGAGGCCGCATAAAGATAGGGCATATCTCCTAACGCATAAAGATCAATCAGCACATTCTCTTTTAAGTTAAAAAAATCTACCAACTCTACAATATAGGCAATATCTTTCTTTTGTGTCGCTCCCCAGTCAATAATTTTTTTCGTGCCCGCCAGAACTAAAATCACTTCCGGAAATTTACTCTCAATAATGCGCAAGGCCTTCACGCTTACATCGCAGCCCTTCCCTAGCCCCATCCGTGCGGGATGAAAGACAACTCTTTTATTCCTTAATTGCGGATATTTTTTATAAACAGTCCGAGGATTGACCCGGGGATGAAATACCGTATGGTCGATGCCATGGTGTACCGTGGTAATATTTTCGTGGTTAATACCGATACCAACAAGCTCCTGCTTGATAAAATGGCTAACTGCAATAATATGCATCCATTTGATTTTGCGCATAATACTCAAAAACAGCGGATCGTCCCAGGTATTATGCGCTGTAAGAATGAGGGGAATACCCTTGCGCTTAGCCAGCTCTGCAAGAATGTCCGCATGCGCCAGACTGAAATAATGCATATTATGAGCATGGAGAATATCCGGCTTTGTCTGATCAATAAAATTTGTAAATACGCTGGTAACCTCATCTTCAATAGCGTTCAGGCCTCTTCGAAAAAGCCAGTTCAGATCCATTATCGGAGTGCGATATACCTTGATTCCGCGAAATTCATCTTCAGCTTTACATTCTTCTACAGCGCCAGTCAAAAGACTCACTTTGTGGCCTTGCTGCGCAAATTGCGGCAGGAGAATGGTCAAATGTGTTTCCACTCCTCCAATAATAGGCGGAAACCCCCAGTGTAAATGCGCGATGGAAAGTTTCTTTCTCATCTCAATAAAACTTTTCTCTTTTTGCTCCAACTATGTATCTTTTAAATGTATAGAGCTTGTTCATCTGCAAGCGCATCATTCTGTCAAAAATACCTATTTCCATTTCCTGTCGCTGCCGGAAATGTATCTTAAGTTTAATTATATCGTTGGTTAACTCAAAGGTAATGAGTTTACCCTGCCAGATTAGAGAAAACTTCACTTTCCTCCATCTCCCCGGAAGACGCGGATTAACCGCCATCTTTTCTCTTTTGATTTTAATTCCGGCAAAACCAAAAATCATTGCCTGCCAGCTCCCCCCTAAAGAAGCAACATGAATCCCCTCATCAGTATTATTATAAATATTATCGATATCAGTGTGCAGACTCAGTTTAAACAGGCTATAGGCCCTGACTAAATCCCCAACATCACAGCCAAGGAGAGAATGTATGGAAGGACTCAAGGAAGACTTGTGCACTGTCCTTGGCATATAAAAATCGTAATTAGCAATTTTTGTCTTTAGACTAAATATATCATTGAGCAGGTAAAGAAGCATCACTACATCAGCCTGTTTTACCAGGTTAGTTTTACCTAAACTCTTGGGCTTTAGTCCCTGCGGAATAAGGGGGATTCCGTTCTCATCAGATCGGGTAAGGGCAACCTTCTTTAATTTAAAATAGCCGTCAAACTGTTCAATGATTCTTTTCTTATTGACATTAATTGCTATTATAGCAGCAATCCTTTTCCAGCTCCCGGCTTCTTTTTCTTTTAAATACAGCTTCTTTTTTAATTTTTTGTATATTATCGGCTTTTTCTTAAGATTACAAAATAATTTATAAGCAGTAACTAAATTCCACTTGGCCATCATATTGGTATAGGCATTGTTATTTACGTCCCGATGGAATTCATCAGGACCAATAACATGTTTAATCTCATATTTCCTTTTTCGCTTATTGTACTCAACCCGCGATGCCCAAAACCGGGCGGTCTCAAAAAACATCTCATAGCCATAGCTCACCATAAATCCTTCATCCCCTGTGACAATATAGTACCTGTAAATAGCGTAGGCAACATCAGCAGTTATATGCTGCTCCTGTTGGTGGGTATGAATCTTGATTACTGTTCCATCAAAATCCTTGGACCAGGCGGGAGTTTCTTCTTCGCCTGTATCTGCTGACTCCCAGGCAAATTTTGCCCCTTTAAATCCCTCGCTTTGCGCAAGTTTCCGAGATTTGCCTAATCGGTTATATCGATAAAGGAGCATATTTTTGGCCACTTGAGGAAAATTAAAAAGATAGAAAGGCATCAGGAAAATCTCTGTGTCCCAGAAAATATGTCCCCGGTAACCTTCTCCGCTTAAAGCCTTTGCCCCAATACTGGATGAGCCGTTATCATAATGTGCACAAATAAGCATATGGTAGATATTAAAACGCAAGTTCTCCTGTAAATTTTTTGTCCATTCAACAGATATATCTGCTTTTTTCCAAAGTCTCTGCCAGGCAAGGATATGCTCTGTAAGAAGATTGGAGAATTTATTACGAAATGCCTTATGAAATACCTTAAGGGATTCTTTTTTGTAAGATGATATATCTTCTTTGTAGGGAAAGTGTTTTATGTAAAATATCTTAGTGAATATAACAGTTTGACCTTTTTTAAGTTTAAGGCGAAAGATATTATCTTTAGCAAAGGTCTTTTTATGATTAATCTGGTAATAAAAACCACTCCAGTATACTACAATGTGTTTTTTCTCCAAGGTTTCCACTGCCAAGTATCCAGCTCGATGAGATTGCCCTATTTCTCTAATCCGAAAATGTCTCTTTCTGCCTTCGCTAAGGATTCTCGCATTAGCAACCGAGGTATCTATTCCTGTATTGATGTCTATCGAACATCTAGCGTCAACAGCCGTAACTGCAATCTGCATGGCGCCAATATTTTTGTTGTGTTGAGAAATAAACCTTAAGGACTGATAATCATAGCATCTTTTCTTTGTATCTTTATAGACAGTGTGTCTGACCAGTACCGCCTTCTTCATATTCAGTATTCTTTTATGTTTAATGCTATCCGCGGCAACTAAGTCCAGCTTTTCTCCTGCGATAGTAAATTTAAAGTTAACCGGGTTAGGTAAATTCACTAGTTCATCGACTTGAGAACCTATCTTATCAAAAATACCCCCAATATAAGTGCCCGGCATAGCCTCATAAGGGATCTCCTCCAATACCCCTCTTGTGCCCAAATATCCATTACCTAAAGTAAACTGGGTCTCTCTGATATTCTGTAAGTGCTTAACCCACTGGGGCTCTTCGATCATCCAGAGTTCATCTTTGGTAAACTCAGCGTAAAACTCTTTCATCAACTCTCCTTACAATTTTCTTAACTGTTCTAAATTTACTTCGGATAAATCATTGACTACTAAATCTGCTTTAGCCAGCCGGGAAGGACTCCGGTAGCGGTCAACGCCTACACACCTGAAATTGCCCCGTTTGGCCGCTTCCACCCCCAAGACCGCATCTTCAAAGACAATACATTCCGAAACAGGCAAACCTAACTTTTCCGCAGCCTGGAGAAATACGTCAGGTTCGGGCTTTCCCCTTTTTATATCATGGCCGGTAATGATCACCTGGAATAAATTATCTATCCCCAGCTTCTTTAAAACAGGCAGGCAATTTTTACTGGAAGATATTACTGCCACCTTGATCTGCTCTTGCTTTAACTGCTGGATTAAATTCAAGGTGCTCTCGTAGACCCGGACACCTTCTTTTTCTAAAAATTCTAAAAAATAATTCTGTTTCTTTTCTGCTGCTTTCGCCAATTCTTCTTGAGGTAGATCGGTTAATATTGCTCTTGCTCCGCTCATCCGGGGAATACCATCAACCTTCTCTTTATAATCTTCAAAACTGAACTCCTTCCCGAATTCGCTAAACATCTTCTTCCAGGCCTTAAAATGTACGGGAACGCTATCCACAATTACTCCGTCTAAATCAAAGATCACTGCCTTCAGCTTCATTTTTCCTCTCTATTCTTTTATCCGTCTTTTAACGTTAACTGTTTAATTATTTTATGCGTAAGCGCTTCTTTAAGCTCCAGCCTATCTCTATAATAGGCTATATACGTTGGCTCGACATTATCTACCCAGGCTCCACAGTTTGCATATATTCCCTTTTCCATGATTTCGAGTTGAGGTTTATGTATATGCCCAAAGATAACTATTTTTGCTCCTCTGTTTATGTGATTCTTTACTGCTTGCTCAAATTCTCCGAAATGACCTCCGCGCTTTAAATATTCTTTTGTTGCAGGTGTAATCTTATTTTTTATAAATATGGCCTCGTGCAAGAAATCGTCCAAATTCTCCATTGCTTTTTTTGCCCATCCATCAACATCAGGATGAATGAATCTTTCTAAATTGGCTAGAAATAGAGTAAAATGTCTGCCGGCAGGCCCATTAATTGACCGCAGAGGGTTTTTGTAACGATTAAATATATCGTATTTGTGACCGTGCTCAGCAATAATGCCGGTTTCAGAATCACGGTATTCTAAAAATATACCACTGTTTGAATTAACAAATTTAATAAAGGGTATATAATCGTGGTTTCCAATTACATAGCTTACTTTTAATTTATTTTTTAACGCTAAAAGTTTGTTGACAACTTTGCTGTGCCGAAACATTACCCTATCTAAATCGGCTTGCCACAATTCAAAGAGGTCTCCTAATATAATCAATTCCTGAGCCTGATCTTCCACAAATTCAAGAAACTTCAGGAATGCTCCATCGCGATGAAAGTCATCCGTTCTTGACCCATCGCCTAAATGTAAATCACTAATAAATATCTTCATTGTTTACTCTTTAGCCAGTGTATCCAGACCCATAAAGCGCAGAATTTGCTGGGAAAATCTATGATTCTTTACATACAATAAATAAAGAAATTATAACAATTCCTATTATGAAGCTATTTTTATTCATTTTTATTCATTTTTATTCCGCCTTCTTTCCTCTGAGCATTAACTGGCTAACTGCGATTTTTGGCTCTTTGTCTTCGTAAAGCACAGCGTAAACTTGAGCGGTGATAGGCATCTCGACATTATGTTTCTTGGCCAGCATCAAGGCAGATTTGGTAGTCTTGACACCCTCGGCCACCATTTCCATCCTGGCCAAAATGTCTTTGGGCTTTTTCCCCTGGCCAATCTGCTCTCCCACCCAACGGTTTCTACCGTGGGTGCTAATACAGGTGGTGACCAGATCGCCTAAACCGCTTAAGCCGGCAAAAGTTTCCGCTTTTGCGCCTAAAATTTTGCCCAAGCGGGTAATTTCTACCAAGCCCCGGGTTAAAATAGCTGCCTTGGTGTTGACTCCAAACTCAAGGCCATCAGAAATACCACAAGCAATAGCAATTACATTCTTCAGCGCTCCACCTAATTCTACCCCCACCACATCGCTTGAAGTATAGACTCGAAAACTCTCGCTTATCAACACATCCTGCACCTCTCTAGCAACTCGGATATCCTCACTGGATGCTACAGAAGTTGTAGGAATAGCTCTGGCTACTTCATAGGAAATGGTCGGCCCGGAGAGCACAGCCAACTTGACTTCTCCCCAAACATCTCTGATTAATTCGGACATCCGCATCAGGGTATCGTTTTCAATACCCTTGACCGCGCTCAAGATAACAGATCCGGATACCTCTTCCTTCTTTATTGTACTAAGCACACCGCGCAGAAAATGCGAAGGCACGGCTAGAACAATTAAAGCGGCTGCGCTGATCACTTCCTGGATATCTGCAGAGAAACTAATATCTTTGGGGATTTTTACTCCGGGAAGGAATTTGGGATTTTCTCTTTTTTTGTCCAAAAGCTTAAGATAATCGGCAAAGGGACCCCAGACGCTTACCTTATACCCCTTGCTATGAAGTAAAAGGGCCAGGGTCGTGCCCCAGCCACCATCGCCGATTACCGCCACTTTTGCGCCTTTTTCTATACTCATCACAGTAGGGTATTATAATATAAACAATTCATAAAAGCAATGAAAACCTTATAGTTAAAAGCCACGTTCAAATTAGCGTTTAAAAGGGCTGAGATTAATCCACCAATCGCTAAGCTTTACATTTTTTGCCAATTTCCATAGACCTTGAGCGCTTTTTGTTTTAAGAAAACGCGGGGCCTTTTCCATAAATTTTACTGCTTCGGAGAAACCATGCTCGCTGTATTCCTTAGCCTGGATCAAGCACTCCAGAATATCGGCATCCCTGGCAACGATACTCTCTCTACTCTTCTGCTGTTTATATTCCTGATGCAGATCCAGCAATTCCCCTTTAATCTTCTTCGGCAAAACATTGATTTGCTCATAAAAGGCCTTTTCTTCAGCGGACTGAACATCAAAATAACGCTGAGCCATTTTATGCAAGTCAGTAATGCGGGCTTCCTGCAAATCATTAAAAAGAGTCATCAGTAAAACTTTATATACCGATATTTTCTCCAGCTGCGCCAGCAGATACCCTATTACCACGCAGCGAAAACTATGGTCGGCTACGGATTCGGAATTTTTGATCCCCAGGACCGACCAGCCGGAACGCTCAACCCGCTTGAGCATCCCTGCTTCTGAAATAAAATTTAACACAGCCCCAAGAGACTCCTTTTTCGTTTTTCGCCTCATCTAGATTCTCCCCTTTGTCTGGATATTTCGTAGCAAAACATAGCACAGGCAACAGCAACATTGAATGAAAGCTTAGCCCCCTGCATAGGAATGTAGGTCTTTATATCAAGCTGTTTCTGCAGTCCGCAACGAATTCCTCCCCCTTCAGAACCCAAGACTATTCCCAGGGGAAAAGGGAAAGAAACCTTATTTATAGATTCAGCTTGATT
>JAMXCY010000022.1 GCA_024543015.1 Candidatus Omnitrophota bacterium
AAGCCTGATTGCCCGGATAAGGCGCAAGGGGTCTTCTTTGAATCTGGCAGCAGCACCTCCTATGGCCCGAATCATCTTTTTACGAATATCTTCCCTGCCGCCCACTAAATCAATAATCTTGAGTCTAACCGGGTCATAAACCAACCCGTTGATAGTAAAATCTCTTAAGGCCGTATCGTCCACCAAAGAACTCAAGGACTGATTTCCCTTTTTGCCTCTAAAGCTAGAAATCTGAAAACCTATTTTTTCTTTGACTAACAGCAGCGTGCCAAATTTTTCTCCCAGAGCAATAGTTTTTTTGGGGAAAATTTTCTTTATTTGTTGCGGCCGGGCAGAGGTAACAATATCGAAGTCTTTGGGTGTCTTGCGCATAGCCACATCCCTTACGCAACCACCAACAAAGTAGGCCGCAAATCCATTGCGCCGTAATTTCTGCACAATCCCTGTAGCCAACCTCTTAATTTTAGTATTGTTTTCCATCTTACAAAATTACACTCCTGCGATAGATTCAATTTTGCCGCCTAAGGTTTTAAAAAGATGGGCTTCGGAATCGCAAGGGTTGCAGAAACCAAAATCCTGGCAGGGGGAATATTCCCTAGGAATATGCACGTTCACCTCGTCTTCAAAAAGGTTTCCTAATCTTTCTTTGTGTGCGGCGTATAGCTTATAATGACAATTATAAATATCGCCATTGGGGGCAATCAAGACCTTATCGCTATGGCAAAAGATGGATGAAGCCTTCTCTTGGCCAAATCCTTCCTGATAGAGTGCATAATTGTAAATTCCGTCTTTCTGGTCTTGCTCTACATTATAGTCAGACGCCCGAGGATACAAACTGCCTTGATGAAATCCTAAAAAGCGCTGCAGTTTTACCCGCGGATGTATCTTTAAAAGCTGTTTTTTATAATCGAGGGCCTGATCTAAATAAGCGGGGTGAGCGACAAGAAAAAGCGTGTGCACATTGACTCTGGAGCGTTTTAGCTTTTGCACATTGGCAATAAATCTGTCTAAGGGCGTATGAATAAAATGCAAAGAGCCGTTAAATCTTAGCCTGGCCTTATGCTTAATCTGCTTAAAATCGGTCTGCTGATTAAAAAATGGGGAATCAAAATTAGAGGTAACGGTAAGCTTGTAGTTTTTGTCCAGATTATTAATCACATAGAGAAAGTCCGGATAAATTGTGGGCTCGCCTCCCAAAATAGAAAGTTTCTTAATGCGCGCAGGGCGTAAGAATCTCTTCTTGGTCCTGTTGGATATAGCGTTGAGTGCTTCTACCCACTCTTTGCCCGCGAGGCTGTGATAACATGCCAAGGGTTTTTGAGGCAAAGAAATCTTCTGAATACAATATGGACACCTCAAATTGCAGCCTAAGCTCAAAAACACGCCCCAGAAAGCCGTAAAATGCGAGTCAATGATTTTTGCCTTCAAGATACACCTCTACCAATCCTCTCACTGAATTCGATAAATAGATTTTTTCAGCAGTCAATAAGTCTCTTTTACGCAGAGTTTTCTCTTTAAGCGGATAATTACCCAAAGAGAACATATGTCTCCTGTACACCCCGTCTAAAAGGCCGCATTTTACCGGAGGAGTGTAAAGCCTTCCACCTTTTCTGATAAAGATGTTGGAAATTGCTCCTTCAGTAATTTGGTCTTTTTCGTTAGTAAAAATAATGTCGTAGAAACCGGCGCCAGCTGCCCTTGCGTATTCCCGGTCATAGGTTTTCCGATTAGTGGTTTTATGATAAAGAAAAGGATTTTGCGAATCAGTCTTTTTGCGAGAAAAACAAACCTTCTGTTTTAGCCCCTCTGGCGCTTTCAATGCAGATGATTCAAGGTTAATTTTTCCGTTTTTATCCAAAATCAAGCGCGCTTTATAATTATGCTTACCAAAAGTCTTCCCGAGCTTCATTAATGCAGCGAGAATCTCTCTTTTATTATAGACAAAACCAAAATATCCCGCCGAATTTTCTAACCTGGCCAGATGGGCATCCATTAGTAAGTAGCCTCCCTCTGCCTGCCAGAGCAGAGTCTCAATCAGTTGAAAATCTTGAGACTGTTTGGTGAGAAAATCTGCCTTTAGGCGGCATTCAGCGTATTCACTTTTGGCACTAGAGTCATAAACAATACCGCTGCCTACACCCATTTCTCCGCATTTGCCGGGCTTATCTAACAAAATAGTCCGGATAGCCACATTAAATGCGCCGGATCTCTCCGGCGAGAAGAAACCAATGCTTCCCGTATACACATTGCGCGGTTCTTTCTCCAGACACTTGATTATTTCCATTGTCTTAATCTTAGGGGCCCCCGTTACCGAGCCGGAGGGAAAAATATGACTGAACATATCGAAAGCTGAGTAACGAGAATGCAGGCGGCTTTCTATATCCGAGGTCATCTGGGCAATGGTCTGGTATCTTTCCACATTGAACAGGCGGGGAACCCTTACGCTGCCGGTAGTTGAAATTCTTCCTAAATCGTTGCGCAACAAATCCACAATCATTAAATTCTCACTTCTGTTTTTAGGGCAATTTTCTAACCTTTGGGCAATTTCCTTATCTTCTTTTAAGTCTTTCCCTCGGCTGGCTGTGCCCTTCATTGGCCGGGTAAGAATTAGCTGTCCTTTTTTTCTAAAAAATAATTCAGGCGAAAAGGAAAGGATAAAATAGCGGCCCGCCTTAATCATCGCCGAATAGGAAACGGCCTGGTTGTTGCGTAAATTAAGATAGAGCTCATTCGGCGAACCCCAAAATGAAAACTTAAGTTTGAAAGTATAATTTACCTGATAGGTAAAGCCCCGGGCAATTAAATCTTTGATCTTGGCGATTGCTTTTATATATGAGTCTTGAGAAATGCTGGGTCTGATATTTTTTAATCTGTAATTTTTCCTTGTGCTCTTTTTGTTTAAACCAATTCGCTTGATCAATGCGCGTGACTTCGCCGAAGATATCTTAAAATCGGCTCGGCGATGGTCGTAAATCAGTGGTTCTTTATAAACCCCAAACCACAACAGTGGAAAATCATAACTTTGCTTGTGCCTAAGCTTCTGTTCAAAGGCCTCCCCGGCTTCATAAGAAAGAAAGCCGGCAACATACCGGCCCTGCTTTAAGGCTTTATCCAATTCAGCAAAGCAATCCCCTATCCGGGCTATCTTAAAGGTAGAAACTACTCTTTCCGGTCTTAAAAAAACATAGCTTAAGCGGTTCTCTTTATCGCAACGGGCAGTTTCCAGAAAGACAAAGTCCTCCTCCCTGCTCAACAACCTCAAGATAGCTTCTACAGGAAATTCCTTTTTCATAGACGCATATTTTAGCATCTTTTAGGCAATTTTGCACGTCTTTTTGTAAGCTAATAAATATTGACGAATCAACCTAAAAGACTTATACTATTTATATATAAAATGAACTTGCATTCTAAACAAGGAGCGATTTATGCCAGAGATACCTAATGAAAAAAAAGATCACGCCTCCCAGCAGCTTTCTCCCCAAGACAAAAAAACGTTCTCTAATCTAGCCAAGTTTTTAAGCCGGGCCTTTGTGCAGACCCAGACCTTTGGCATCGAGCATCCCATGACCAAGCAACCCATTGAACGATGCTTTGATATTTTAGATACCGCAATAAAGGAGAAAGGAAATATCATCCTTTATATTGTCGAAAAGAAGTTAAGGTACGGCAATACCATCTTAGAGGAGAAAAATCCGGTTGTGGATAGATTAATTTCTCTGTTTATTACTGTGCAGCTGGTAAGTTTGGAGTTTGAGAAAGGATTCAGCCGAGAGGATTTTTTAAAGCTCTTAAGTATATTTGCGGTTAAACCCGATGACATTGTAGCTGCCGGAGGAGTAAAAAAATTAGTCAAAGAAAAACAAATCGGGCATTTAAAAATTAATCCTATCAAATATGAGTTAATCGGCGTGGACGAGAAGGTCGTTTCCGAAAAGGCAAATATTGCCGAAGAGGCCCTGGCAGACTTAGAAAAACAAATAGCCAAAAAAGAGGCCCAGCCTGAAGAAAAGAAGTCCAAAGAGGAAGAAGAAAAAGATAAATTATTAGCTTTAATAGATAAGTCCTTAAAGGAGGAAGCCGATCAGTCTCTTTTTGTCGATAAACTCACGGAAAATCCTCTGGAAGTGGTCAATTTAATCATTGAGGCCATCCGGATGATCAATAAAGTTGGCGGAGAAAATGCCAAGCCAATTCTTTCTTCCATAATTAATAAACTTGCCCTTGTCGGCGATGACCTCTATCGCTGTTTAACAGATGGCAAAGAGGTGCCGGAAGGCGTAAAAGAGACCTATAAAGCAGCCGGGACCTTAGGCAAGGAATTGACCAAACAGATAAAGAATATCAAGGTGGCCCCTGAATTAGATAGTGCGGTCCAAGAAATGACTAATGTCTTGACTGTCCTGCTTGATCAAATAGAAGCGCAAAAACTACTTTCTTCATTTTTAAAGGGAAAAATAACTCTCGTTAAGAAGGCTAAACTTTTAAAAAAGATAACGCAGAGAGAAAAGACCTCTTCTGAATTTGGCTTGATGATGAAAAAACTACTCACCTTAAAAGGGATGTCCGAAGAAGAGGTTCGGGACTTAATCGATAGAAAAGAAGAGATTTTAAAAGAACTAACACAAGAAAAGAATAGCGCTCTTACCCAAGACCTAATTTCAACCTTGCAAAAACTAAAAGACGGCCAGATGGATATGGATCAGGCCGTGACCAAGCTAAAAGAATTTTTAGGGAAAAAACCGACTAAATAATTATTTTACCAAATACTCGAGCAAGCACTTCATCAAATCAAATCCTTTTTCATACCCGGGAAAGGCATTTCCTTCCAGTACATAGGCGCGCTTCAAACCCTTAGAAAATATGACATCTATCCCGGCGAAATTTAGCTTCTGCGCGCGAGCTGCCCTTTTGGCTAATCTTTCTACCCGGGTAATCTTTTCTTTAGCAATACTGCGCAAGATTGTCTTTCTTTTGTCAATCCTGCCGCCCTGGGACCAATTTGTAACCAAAGAGCCTACCGGCGAAGACTTCGCGTACAAATAAACTACCCTGCCAAACATAACATATATCCTGAAATCAAATCTTCTTTTTTTTAATACTGCCGACTCGATCGCCTCTTCGCAGATAAACCCCTTTTTAAGAAGCTGCTCAATAAATCCCTGCCTATCTTTAATCCGGGTACATCTCCAGTTAAAGTCGCCAAGGCGGCTTAAGACTTCGCCTTTGCGGAAAATGAAATTGGAAATCACTTTTTCTTTATCTATGTAAGTAATACCTTTGCCCATTGAGCCAAATCTGGGTTTGATATATAATCTTAAACCCTTATCTATTAGTCTTTGAACATCTCTGAACGAGCTGGCTTTTATCGTCCGAGGCGTAGGAACCGCATTTTTGTTCAACAGGTCTTTGCTGGCCTGTTTATCCCTATCTAAGTAGCAGGCCTCCGGAGGGTTTAGGTACTTTATTTTTTTATGCCGGTAAGAGCTGTATATTATGCTCTTTACTTTTCTAAAGAAGGCCTTAAATTGGCGTCCGAAGTCTTTATCACCGTAGATTCGCCCATCCGGATAAATCTCGATTTCGCGATTCCAGTATTGATAAGGAAAGAAGAAGACTATTCTGATGAAAGACGATTCTAGACGGGGAAGTTTGCCGGTTAAAAGCTGAGCGTAGCTTACTACCTTAAGTTCAATCTTGCCCTTTTTAGCCAGCCTTTGCGCATATTCTATAAACGCGGCAAAAGAAACATAGGGCCTTCTCTTGGTTATTTTCTCATCACCTATGACCAGCAAAGCTTTCTTCTTCATCTTTCTAAGTAAGCCTCCGTCTACTTAATAAGTATAATACTGGGGGTCGATTAATGCCTTTTTTAAATAAAGAGGCAGCCTTTCTAAAGGAACCGAGGCTATCTTTAATAAAATAGGTAAAACCTGGCGGCTGTATCGGGCAGCGCTGGAGGTGGGAGCCAGACCCGGATAGCCAAATATGCTGATATGGGTTACATCGTCAATAATATAAGTGGGCCTGTCGATTAAGGTAGGATGGCAGCTTTCTATGGGGCTGGGGTAATCAACAGAAAGGTCTAAGATTATCCCTCCTTTGTTCATCAGGCAAAGCATATCGCGAGTTATTAAATATTCCTTATCGTTCCTTTTCTCTTTCGGCCAGCAAAGAGCATTGACGACTATATCTTGATTTCTTAAGAAATTCCTGATGTACCTGTATTCTGACTTGCGTAAGATTTTCACCCTGGCCCCCAGATTAAAGGCTATTTTTAAGGCACCAGTGGCCACTGAACCGTAACCTAACATTAAAACACTGCAATCCGCTGGCGATTTTTTAGCCAGATGAAAGGCCATAATCATCCCCTGCTCACCAGTCATATCGCAACAACTAATTAATCTTTCTTCAGCCCTGTTTCTAATTAATTCCATAGCGATGGCCTTGGCTTTGGCCCAAGCCAATCTTTTTACATACTGAGGATTCTGTTCGGCATGCAACATACAGAATAAAAGATTGTTGCGTAGAAGTCTGAATTCTTCCGGTAAAGGGGGTTTCAATTTCACTACTATCTCTTTACGGAATAATTCTCTTCTGTTAGCCGTAAGTTTTACACCATTAGCTTCATACTCAGTATTGGGGATAAAGATTCTCGCCCCCAGCCCTTTTTCCACAAAGACCTGATGTCCCTCTTCAGCCAGCCTTTTTACTTCATGCGGCAGAAGTATCGGCCTTATTTCCCTGCCGTGGGCAGCAATCTCTTTAATTATAGAAATTTCCATCAATATACCTCCGCTTGGCTTCCTTTCTCTGTCTGGTTAATGGGGCACTATTATACCGCCAAAGTCAAAACTTTTCAACAACTTATAATTAAATTCGGGCTTTATCTTAGCGGCACGCTATAGTATAATATAGTCTAATGAATAACGTTATCCGCTACGACCGTTTCCAGAAAGAAGCAATCGAGTACATCAATCAAGGCTTCTCTGTAATTGTCTCTGCTCCTACCGGTGCCGGTAAAACTGTTATCGCCGAACACGTTATTACCGGCTGTCTAAAAGAAAACCAGGGTGTAGTCTATACTGCTCCGATAAAAGCACTTTCTAACCAGAAATTCCGCGATTTTCAAGGACAATACGGGGATAAAATCGGCATCTTGACTGGAGATGTCTCCATAAACCCCGAAGCGCCTGTTTTAATTATGACCACAGAAATTTTCCGTAACAAGACGCTGGAAGATGTGCAAAGCCTAAAAAAGTACGCCTGGATAATCTTTGATGAGGTACACTACATTGACAATGAGGAGCGCGGTACCATCTGGGAAGAGTCAATTATGTTTCTTCCTAAGCATATGAAGATGCTTTGCCTCTCAGCCACCGTTCCTAACATCAGCGAACTCTCTCTCTGGATTGAATCGGTGCATCAGAGTAAATTTAAGCAGGTGGTAGAAACAAAAAGACCGGTACCCCTGCACTTTTTCTTCCAGTGTCAGAATGAGATTTTGGATCAACTTAAAAAGCTGCATCAGAAAGGTTATAAAAAGAAAATAAGTTATAGCTATAGAGGCAAACGCAGGTTTGCCCACACCTTCTTTAAAGCCAATCGGCTCTCCGAGCTGATGCATCATCTTCAGGAAAAAGAGGCCCTCCCCTGTATCTATTTTGCCTTTGGACGCAGGCGTTGCGAAGATTTAGCCTTTGAGCTGTATGTCTTCACTTTTTTAACTAAAAGCGAACAAGGGCAGATTAGCCGGATGTACGATTCGCTTTGCGAGCGTTTTGATTTAAAGCATGAGAAAAGCGCTCAGAGACTCAAAGCCCTAATCGAACGAGGTCTGGCCTATCATCATGCGGGAATGCTGCCTACATTAAAAGAGGTAGTGGAGCGACTATTTACCTCTCGCCTGTTAAAAGTAATCTTTACTACGGAAACCTTTGCTTTAGGGATAAATATGCCTGCGCGTACTGTAGTTTTTGATGAGCTGCGCAAATTTTACGGCCGCTATCACCGTAACTTAAAAACGCGCGATTTTTACCAGATGGCCGGCCGAGCTGGACGACGGGGCATGGATAAAGAAGGCTATTGTATCTGCCGCATTAATCCTCACCGGATTCAGTTTGAAGAAGTGAAACGCATCCTTTACGGCCAACCCGAGCGGGTTACCAGTAAATTTAATACCTCTTATGCCACTCTGTTGCACCTCTACGCAAAATATCAAGAGAAACTCTACCAGATCTATCCCCATACCCTTCATTATTTCCAGGAAAAGCCACGGCGTAGAAAAGGCGCCCAGGATATGCTCCGCGCAAAGGTATTGCTGCTTAAGGAATTAGGCTATATCCAAGACAGGGGATTAACCGTAAAAGGGAAATTCGCCGCAGCACTTTACGGGTTTGAACTTCCGTTGGCGGAAATTTATGACCAAAATATACTGGAGCAATTAAATGAAGTAGAGCTGGGAATCCTGGCCGCAAGTTTAGTCTATGAGCCGCGTAGACTTGAGCGTACCCCTAAGATTACCCGCAATATACGCGCCTTGAAAGAAATTACCGATAAAACCTCTAAAAATATTCACCGCCTGGAACAGAAGTTTCGCATCTGGCCTAAGTCTAAAGAGTATTTTTTTCACCTGGCCCCTGTTGTAGAGGCTTGGTTGCGGGGTTGCGATTTTTCTAAATTGGGGCAATATTCAGGTGCGGATGAAGGAGAGTTGGTGCGTTATTTCCGGATGGCGGTGCAGATTTTGCGTGAGATTCAACATGCACCGGTTACATCAGCTGCGCTTAAAGAAAAGGTCAAGAAATTGCTTGTGGTATTTAACCGCGATATCATTGATGCGCAAAAGCAGCTAAGGACGAAATAGACCTCATATCTTAATCTCCGTAATAAGGTTCGGTAATCTCCGGAATAGTAATTACATCTATAGTTCTGTTGCTATTATATATTTGGCTCTCATAGGCCTCACCCGGAGTTCCCTGCTCGGCAATTGTTAGGGGAAGATTTGGATCAGTTCCGGCAAATTCAGAAGACAAAAAGACCATTTCCAGGTTAAAGTCGGGATTAATCAAGTCCCTGACGCCTCTTACTTCATCTAAATAGTCGCCAGCCGCCAAATCTGCTGCACTAGCAGGAATAGGCACAAGGGAGCCGTCATCATTAATTAAATAGAAAACGCCCATCAACCAAGAATCATCGGCAAATTCTTCAAGAAAGGTAAATCTATTTGCCTGATTCCAACCGTCTCCCCAGCCATCATCCCAATCACCATCAGCCTCTTCCTGAAGCAGATCATTGATATAGATATTGCTGTTATTTTCCAGCTGATACCAAATATTTGGGTTTCCCCTGGGATGTTGATTAAGGCCGCTATAGGCTTCTACGACCTTGACTGACTCACCGTAAGGATTCTTTACCTCTAAAGAAAAATTCTCAGGCAAAGGATAATCTTGGTCTACAGGATTATAAAATCCTTCTCCATTTTCATAAATAATTAATTGAGCATCCTGGTCGGGCGCTTGTGGAAGTTGTTGATAGTCTCCCACTATAGGATTAGACATATAATCGCCCCAAGGAAGTTCTCTTAACGTTGTATCGCTAATATCTCGATCAAACTTTACTTGAAAGTCTAAAGAACTGATCCCGGCATTGGGGCCGCCTGTCCTTAAATTTAAGGCTAGAATCTGCACCTGGTCGTTGGTGGGTTTAGAAACATATTCTTCCACACGCACGCGGTTTCCCCAGCGGTCAGTCATCACTTTTGCCACCTGATGGTCGAAGATTTCTTCCTTTACCGCCTCAAACTGGCGGGCCTGGATATCATCAATCATGTCAGAAATATCCTCTCTAAGATCCTGGATGGCTAGCAGATTGTCTATTGCCGCCTGACGTAATTCGTCTCGGGAGCCGTAACCTGCAACCGTTACAGGATTGCCATCGATGTCATCAAATGCGGAGTCGGGATCAATAGTATTGTCTTGGGGAAAAGCATCTTCAATGTCTTGCACGCCATCGCCATCTGAATCTGGACCTTGCTCTTCCTCTTGCTGCTCAGAGCTCAATATCTCGACTTTTGCTAATCCCGCGATTTCCTGCTCACCAGTTTGGTCCTCAAGCGCACCTTCTTGCGCATCATCCTGGCTTTCAGTTGTATCATCTACATCCTCGCTCGCGTCATCTTCCTCTTCATCAATATCGCGTAAGCCCTTTTTCCCTTCATCGGAATCATCATAAACCATATCAAAGCCGCTTTTCCAGGCATCCTGAGCTGCCGGAGGAATCTCATACGGCCCTTCGCTTGTGCCGTCATCATAAACGATTGCGCCTGCGCCTTGAGTTACTATGGAGCTTTGCCCGCTGACGGTATTAGTAAACAATATTATATCATCGGAATCTACATATATTTCCACAAAGACCTTTTCCACCCCATCAATTATTCTGGTGCCCGTGCGCATATAATAAGTTGTGCCTCTGACTGCAGCCACGGCCGTGGGTGTCTGGACTTTAAAGCTGGAACCTTTCTTTAGTTTTTGTAGCTCCAACATCAACTCACCCACACGCAAATCAAGATTATAATCAGTACTTTTATCAGAAACATTTTGCCGGGCAGTCTCAACTCCCAGGGTGGTCTTCTCCTTCATTCTGACAAAGGAGCCATCCTCAAAAACTAATTCCGCTTTTGCCCCTTCAGTAGTCCTGATTTTATCACCTGCAGTAAGTTC
>JAMXCY010000023.1 GCA_024543015.1 Candidatus Omnitrophota bacterium
AAGGCCATATCCGAAGAATCTACCTCGTGATAAGAACCGTCGTAAATAATCACTTTAAGGTCCACTAACGAATAACCCGCTAATGCCCCTTCGGACATCGCTTGCTTTACTCCCTTTTCTATTGAAGGCACGTAATTTTTCGGTACTGCTCCACCGAATATCTTGTTCACGAATTCGAAGTTTCCTCCTGGTAAAGGTACCAACTCCAACCATACATCGCCATACTGTCCCCTACCACCAGATTGTTTTTTATACTTACCCTGAACCTTACAACCTTTAGTAATTGTCTCTTTATAGGCAACCTTGGGCACCCCTAAATCTACCTCTACTTCAAACTTCTTCTTCAGCCTATTTACCATTACGTCCAGATGCAAATCTCCTATCCCTGAGATAATCAGCTCTTTGGTAACTTGATCGCGCGAGATTTTAAAAGTAGGGTCCTCATTAGTTAATTTAGTTAAAGCCCCGGAAATCTTTTCTTCGTCACTTCTGGATTTAGGTTTTACTGAAGAGGAAATAGCCGGCTCAGGAAACACTATCGGCGCAAAGATGACTGGCTCTTTTTCAGTGCATAAACTGTCTCCGGTTAAGGTGCCTTTTAGTTTAGCCACGGCCGCAATATCACCGCAAGAAACACTATCTACGGCCTTCTGTTGTTTTCCTTGTAAAAGATAAACCTGACCAATCCTCTCTTTTGTCCCTTTTGTGGCGTTGTAGAATCCTGCGTTAGAAGACAAATTTCCGGAGAAAACTTTAAACAGAGTAAGCTGGCCCACATATGGGTCTAAAATACTTTTAAATACCTGGGCGCTGAAAGAGCCTTCTGCACTCATTTGGACCTGTTTAACTTCCTTAGTCTTAGGATCCTCTGCCTTCGGTGCTTCTCTATCCTTGGGAGAACTCAAGAGCTCAACTATTGACCCCAGGGTCTCTTTTACTCCAATCTCTTTGGTTGCGGCGCCACAAAAAACAGGGACAATCTTGCCGGATAAAACAGCAGGTCGAAGAGCCTTCTGCAGGGCTTCAGGAGTTAGTTCTTCTGCTTCTAAGTATTTCTCTAAAAGAGCATCGTCTGACTCAGCAACTGCTTCTATAAGTTCTTTACGCAGGCCCTGGGCCCTGGTCTTGTTTTCTCCATCAAGCTTATCCAGCGCGCCTTGATTCAATAAATCTACTACTTCCTTAAAAGAGGCTTCAGAACCTAAGGGAAACTGAAAAGCCAGACACTGTTTACCCAGGCGTCCTTTAATTTCATCAAGGACACTTAAAAAGTTAGCGTTTTCTTTATCTAGTTTATTGACAAATACCACCCGGGGCAAATTACGCTGATTCAACAGCTCCCAGACTCGCTCAGTGCCTACCTCTACACCGCTGGCCGCATCAACCAAAACTAACCCTGAGTCAGAGGCTGCTAAAGAGGCAACTACCTCACCGATGAAATCGGCATAGCCAGGGGTATCTAAAAGATAAACCCGGGCACCATTGTAGTTAATGTGTAAGACTTTGCTGTTGATGGTGATTTTGCGCTCAATCTCATCTGCATTATAATCGCACATACTTGTGCCGTCATTGACTTTGCCTAAGCGGGTATTTGCCCCAGTAGCATAAAGCATCGCGTCTATAAGCGAGGTTTTGCCGGCGCCGGAATGGGCCACTACTGCTACGCTGCGAATTTTGTCAGTATCTACCTTGAGCATTACTCCTCCTCTGTCATTTTAATTTTGTTATTTGACATTACCCAGTTTCATGCCTATTCTTATCTTGTATCCTAAAATAAATTCGTTCGCTGGCATCTTTTTCTTACCTTCTAACTGAACAACGGTAAGTAAAAGTTTGCTTTTACCTGTCTGCACTAAAATACCTTTTTTCTCAACAGCTGTTATTTCACCCGGGAATTTATCTTTCTTACTTTCGATAACCTCACTGGTCCAGATTTTTAAGAGTTTATGCTCAAAATAAGTAAAAGCGCCAGGCCAGGGTTGTAGTCCTCGGATCCGATTATGAATTTCTAAAGCGGAACTTCTCCAATCTATCCGGCCATCCTCTTTCTTTAACTTAGGAGCAAATGATACTTGAGCTTCATCCTGCGCTATCAGCTTTGCCCTGCCGCCGGAAATTAAATCTACTGTTTCAACAACTGCCTCAGCGCCAATTTTAGCCAGTTTCTCCGTTAAGCTCACAGCGGTATCCGAAGCCAATATAGTTGTTTTCTTCTGCAAAATCATCTCTCCTTTATCCATGTATTCATTCATTTTAAAAATCGTAACGCCGCTTTCTTTCTCACCCTTGATAATGGCCCAGTTAATCGGTGCCGCCCCCCTGTATTTGGGAAGCAGCGAAGCATGTAAGTTTATAGCATAGTTGGCCGGAATTTGCAAAATCTCTTTTGTTAAAATCTGACCGTAAGCGGCAACTACAAACAGCTCAGCTTGAGCCTTTTGCAAAGAACGAATAAAATCAGCATCCCGTAAATTTGCCGGCTGAAGAAGCGCCAAACCTTTTTCTTGAGCAAAAACCTTTACCGCAGAAGCAGTTAAAGATAACCCCCGTCCCCTTGCTCTGTCTTTGGCTGTGACTACACTTAAGATTTGATGTTTACTTAAATGAAGCGCCCTTAAAGCAGAAACCGCAAAATCCGATGTACCAAAAAAGACTATTTTCATTGACAAAATTCCTTCTTTTGTTTAAAATAACCCTGAGGTGATTATATGAGTCTTGAGCAAAGCTCTTTGCCCCAACCGGCAAAAGAATATTATAACAAAGGTTTATTCGCTTTCGAAAAGAAAAATTATGATTACGCTATTGAGTTATTTGCTCAAGCCCTAACACTGAAAAAAGATTTTGCTGATGCCCGTCATTACCTCAGACTCTCGGAGCAGAAAAAATTTCAAGAAAACCCACCTCCAACAGTCCTGGTTCTGCTGAACAAGATTAAAAACCTACCCTCCCTCCTGAAAGCACTGATCTGTGATATAAAGAACAAACCCGATTGCGCTATTGACGAATACGAAAAAATTCTCAAAGCCGAACCTAACAATACCTATATTTTAACTCGACTTGCCCAGGACCTATTAAAAGAGAGAGATGCCAACTCCGCTCTGAGAACCTTTGAAGAAATAAAATTAATCGACCCCCGCAATATCGTTGCCTTAAAAAACCTGGGCCAACTCTATTCCCAAATGGACAATTACGCCCTGGCCCGGCAATGCTATGAGAGTATCCTCAAAGTCCTGCCTCATGATCCTGAAGCTGAAAAAGGCATTAAAAACCTGGACGCCCTTGGCGCAATCAAAGAAAGCTTCGGCCAATCTGAATAAGTATGCCTTAAATAGGGTCAACATCTATTTTTAAGGGAACTCCTTTATATCTTCTGTAGTCCTTAACTACCCGTCTTAAAAGTTTAACCAATCGAGGCAGGCTGCTTCCTTTCAGTAACACATTCCAGTGAAATCGTCCTCTAATTTTAGAAACTGAAGCCGGCGCCGGACCCAAGACCTGAATATCTTTAGTAAGCTTTTTTTTGTTAAGCCTTGCGGATAAATCACAGGCTATATCTTCTACCTTCTTCTGCTGGGGGCTGCGCAAAGTTAGGCTGACAATATGCGTAAAAGGAGGAAGATTAAGTTCCTTGCGGCTCTTTATTTCCTGGCGATAGAACTGATGGTAGTCGTGTTTAATGCTGGCAACAAGTGCATAGTGCTCCGGGACATAGGTCTGGATGATTACCCGGCCGTGCACCTGGCCCCTTCCGGCTCGGCCGGCTACTTGAGTCAAAAGATCAAAGGTGCGTTCTCCCGAACGAAAATCCGGTATATTCAAAGCTGTATCTGCTGAAACAACCCCCACTAAACTCACCCCCGGAAAATCCAAGCCCTTGGCAATCATCTGAGTGCCAACTAAAACATCGATCTTACGTTCCTTAAAAGAGTTTAGAATTTTGCTGTGGGCATCTCTTTTGCTGGTAGTGTCCAAATCCATCCGGGCAATCCGAGCCCCAGGAAAAAGACGGTGCAACTCGCTCTCTACTTTTTCAGTGCCCAGGCCAAAATAGCGCAGATAATTAGAATTGCATTGCGGGCAAATCTGGGGCAGCTCCATTTGGTAATTGCAATAATGACAGATTAGCCTCTTGGTAGCGTAATGGTGGGTGAGTGAAACATTACAGCGTTTGCATCTAGCTACATAACCGCATTTAAAGCAATTAATAAATGTGGAAAAGCCGCGCCTATTCAAAAAAAGAATCGCCTGTTCACGCCTTTCTAAAACCTGGCGAATACTAATCTCTAAGGCGCGAGAAAAGATATTCGCTCTTTTCCTTCTGACAGCTACTTCCTGACGCATATCAACAATATTAACTTCAGGCAAATCTCTTTCAGTTACCCGCTCGGGCAAAGTTAAGGATTTTATTGTTCCTTGCTTAGCGCTATAAAATGATTCTAAAGAAGGTGTTGCGCTGCCTAAAATGACTGTGGCACCGGCTAATTTTGCCCTAAAGATAGCTACCTCCCGGGCATGATAGTGCGGCGAGGCATCTTGCTGCTTATACGTATTTTCATGCTCATCATCCAAAACAATCAGTCCTAAATTCTTAAGCGGCGCAAATACAGCTGAGCGGGCGCCAATGACAATTTGGGCCTGCCCCAACTTAGCCCTGCGCCACTGGCGAGCCCTTTGGCTGGGCAAAAGTCCGCTATGTAAAAGCGCTACAGTTTGCCCAAACCTCGAGCCAAATCTCTCCACAGTTTGGGGAGTAAGCGATATCTCCGGCACAAGAACAATACTACTTCTGCCTTGAGCAAGCACTTCTTTTATAGCTTGTAAATATACTTCTGTTTTTCCGCTGGCGGTAATCCCGTGCAAGAGGAAAACCTGATGGCTCTTCCTTTTAATACTCTTTGTAATTGCGCTTAAAGCCTGCTTCTGTTGAGGGGATAAAAAGATTTCTTTCTGCCCGTGTTTTTCTCTTGAGGCCTGCCAATCCAAAATAGGTTCGGGCGTCTCTTTAATCGGTCTTTTTCTCTTGCGTACATTGGCAGGACAGGCAGCCTCAATGACCTCCCCCCAGCCGACACAATAATAATCAGCTACCTGACGGGTTAGCTCTAACATCTGTTTATCTAAAAGCGGCTCTAGGTCAAGAATACTTTTCACCGCTTTGATGTTTTTAATCGCTGTTTTATTCAGAAAGCCTACCACATACCCAATCTTAAGGCGCTGGCCAAAAGGTACCTCAACGCGCTGGCCAATCTTGATAGTTTCTTTAAGTTCATCGGGAATACTGTAGGTAAACGCCTTATCTAGCGGTAAACCTAATACAACTTGCACATATTTCTTGGCGGTCATTTTTTCAATTCTTTCATAATCTTTTGCATATCCTGCCAAACTAATCTTTTAGCGCCAGGGTTACGTAACAGGTAAGCTGGATGAAAAGTAGGCATTACCTTTATCCCGCGAAAATCCAGGAATTTGCCTCTTAATTTTGTAATTGCTAAGTCTTGATTGAGAAGTACCTGGCAGGCAAATTTACCTAAACAACAGACAACCTCTGGATTAATAACTTCTAATTGTTGCCAGAGGTATTCCTGACAGGCCGCTATTTCTGTAGGCAGGGGATTTCTGTTTTCTGGCGGGCGACATTTAAGAATATTACAGATGTAAACATCTCTGCGTGCCAGGCCCATAGCTTCGATAATCTTGGTCAAGAGCTCACCCGCCCGGCCTACAAAAGGAAGGCCTTGAATATCTTCATCTCTTCCCGGGGCCTCCCCTACAAATACAAGCCTTGCTTTAGGGCTTCCGTTGCCAAAAACAGGATTTTTCCTGGTTTTATAAAGAGGACATAACTTACAGTTAGCCACTTCATTGCGCAAGCTCTCTAGAGACAAACTCTCCGCTAAGGGCCTTACCCCGTCACCGTGCACAACTGTGGGGTTTAGATAAAACTCCTCTATCCCGGCTAAGCTCTCGGCCTTCATATAGCCTTTAAGTGAGCGGATGATTTCCCGTAGTTCTTTGTTTATCTCTTCCATTATCTACCTTCCGTATAATTATTTGCTAAGTTAACGATATCGTCTGAGGAATTGGGATGAGCCAGGCGAAAAGCATTTTTACGCATCTTCTCCAATTTGTCCGGAGTTTTAAGCAATTCCTCAACCGCCTTTTTGACTTCCCGGGGCCGGTCAATCCTTATTGCGGCGCCATTTTTAACCAGCAGGTCGCAATTCTTACTCTCCTGTCCGGGAATGGGTGAAATAATAATCATCGGTAACCCACTGGCTAAAGACTCCGAAGTAGTCAACCCCCCGGATTTAGTAATAATTACATCGCTGGCAAGCATCATCTTGTAAAGCTCAGACACAAACCCAAATATTTTCGCATTTAGTTTTAACTCGACAGCTACACCTTGCATCTGGGCAAGCAACTTTTTATTACGGCTGCAAACTACCAGCAGTTGCACCTTATCTCGAATTTCAGGTTCTAATTCATTCAGACTAAATACTAATTCTTTTATCGGCCCGACGCCAAAGCCGCCCCCCACAACCAGAACAGTAAACAGCCCTTGTTTTAGTCCTATCTCTTTTACTAAAGCCGTTTTGTTAAATTCTTTTAACGGCGGCTCAATAGGAATCCCAAGCACCCTTATTTTCTTTTCCGGAATCTTTCTTAAAGACAAGTCTTTTTTGGTGTCTTCGCTGGCCACCACAAAAATATCTACGTCTTCTGATTCCCAGAATGTATGCGCACCGAAATCGGTAACTACGGAAATTAAAATAGAATTAAGCTCATTCTTTTTCTTTAAAGCGGCTACGACCTCGCTGGCGAAAAACTGCGTGGAGATTACCACCCGGGGTCTTTCTTTCTTAAGGAACTGAACAAACCTTTTAGCGAAAAAGTGATTGTTTATCCGCCTTAAAGGCTTAACTAAAGCATAAAGTGCCCTGTTTTCCAGGGCATAATAGATAGCTGCCCAAACAGGCGAGAGAAAACGCACTAAAAAGATATAGATATTAGGATAAAAATTCTTAAACCAGGGGTTAGTATAATCAAGGCAGTCAATCAAGACTACGTCCTTCTCTTGAGCCTTACGTTTAAAGGCCTCAAACACTGCCTCTGCGGCGCGCTTATGCCCTGCCCCCGCCTTCGCATACACAATTAATACTTTCATCTCTTCTTTCCTTTTAAAACTATTCTTTCAATTGCTTCTAATAAGTCTCGGGCGATGAAGTCGGGCTTGGTGTCTAAATCTTCCAACTTCGTATTGCCCGATTGAACAAAGATACTTTTGGCGCCAATGCCTTTGGCTGCCAGGACATCGCGCCTTGCGTCCCCTATATAGTATGTATCCGCAAAGTTTACCCGCGTGCCTTCAGTAGCTTTAGAAAATAACCCGGTTTTAGGCTTGCGACAATTGCAGTCATCTGCATCTTGATGGAAACAATAATTTACAGAATCTATTTTTCCCCCTGCCTTTTCTACTTCTTTTAACATATTTTTAGTAAGAATATTTACATCTTCCTGCGTATAAAGACCTTTAGCTACTCCGGCTTGATTGGAAATCACGATTACGCTAAATCCTGCCTGGTTCAACCTTTTCAAAGCTTCCAGCGACCCAGGTAAAAACTCAAACTCCTGCCAAGATTTTATATAATCGCCAAAACCGGCGTCTCGGTTAATCACCCCGTCTCTATCTAGAAAGATTGTCTGCATTTTTACCTCTTGTCAATTCCCAATATTTAGCCCATTTCAAACAATGAATGTATGAATCTAAAATACAATAGATAAAACCGTGAATACCATCGCGAAAGCCCTGCCTTTTAACATATGTCTTCCAAAACAATTTTAAAGGTTTTATGCCCAAATGATATCTTATTTCCTTGCTGCTCACCAATCCACGCTCTCTCAATAACCTTTTCGCCTCTACAGATGTATAATAGTTATGTCTTTCTATTAGTTGGCTGATATCCCGACACAAATGGTGTTCCATATCTGCGTTTATCTGCCCGATTTTACCTTGCACATCTATAAGTTCATGCACGCTGGCTCCTACATATTTACCAGCGTTTTTTTTAAATAATCTTAAAAAGTCATGATACCAGCCACCATACAATAGGGGTTTACCCAAAAAATGATTCTTTCGTTTAAACTTATAGCCAGCGCAACCTGAACCATCGACAAGTATCTTTTGAATGGCCTGCTTTAATTCTGCGCTAACTATCTCATCAGCATCCATCTGTAAAATCCAGTCACTACTGGCATTATTAATGCCAATATTGCGCTGTCGATCAAAGTTTCCTCCAGATTTATGCGATATTACTCTGGCGCCATATTTTTGGCAAATCTCTACAGTCTTATCTGTGCTCAAATCATCAATCACAATAATCTCATCAACCCATTTTATGCTTTCTAAGCAAAGAGCAATCTTGTCTTCCTCGTTTTTAGTAATAATTACTGCGGATAAGGAGGCTTTATTATTGCTCATAGATTACCTCTGCTTTATGCAAAGATTTAAAACTATTTAATCTCTTTCCATAATTCTGATCATCTACGTATATTTTGTCAAATTTCTTTTTGCGTTTTAAAATTCTCCAAAAGCTGATTAGACCAAAAAACTGTTTTGGTAAATTATAAATATAAATATTGGAATGCTGCTTAATTTTTTGTTTATTTTGCTCTTTTAAAAGAATCCAAACTATGTGTCCCTGGCGGGCCAGCTTTAAGGATTCTGCATTTATCTTTTCTGTATCTGTAGAGTTATCTTTGCTGAGCACATAAAGGATGCGCTGCATCTTTCCCCATTTAGCAAAGAATATCTGTCGATTTCGCCTAAAATTTTGATTAAATCTTTCGTGTTTTATAAATGAGCGTCTCTCGCGATGATAGACATAACTTGCCTTGGCACAAACAGAGAAATATCCCAACTGCTGTGCTCTTTTACTGAAATCAGCGTCTTCAAAATTACCCATTCCGTATATTTCGTCAAAAAGGCCAACTTCTTGAATAACTTTACGCTTGATCAGCATACAAAATCCAGTAGCCCAGGCCAGTTCAGAGTACTTTCCTGTATAAGTTTTTAATTCTTGGGCAAGCGATTCTGGAGTTTGTCCCCTTTTTGGCTTGCAACCTAAGGTATTGCTATTAGCATTAACTATGCCTATATCTTCCCTTGCCTCGGCTACCTTAAGCATCTCTGATAGCCACCCTTCGGTAACTTCTGTATCATTATTTAGAAGGCAAAGATAGGGAGCACTAGATTCTCTTAGGCCTTGATTGGTAGCCTTAACAAATCCCAGATTCTCGGTATTTCTGATTAAAACAACCTGCTCAGAGTGATTTTCTTTAACACTATCTAAATACTCTGCTGTCTGGGGGCCGCTGGCATTATCCACTATAATCAATCTAAAATGGAGGCGTGTATGTTTAAACAGAGATGCTAGAGATGCCTTTGTGTATTCTAGCTGATTCCAAACTGGAATAATAATATCACATTTCATAATGTTAGCTCTCTGTATCTATGTGGGTCAGAGGCTCTAATATAATCGAATATCGTGTTTAGTCGGTCTCTATATCTATGATGTGAAGTAACTAGTTGATGCCCTGCGTAAGCTATTTGCTCTCTTTCTTCCGGGTGACTAAGGTAATAGTCGATTAGCTTATATAGCTCTTTGGGATTTCTATAAATTACCAAGTGTTCTCTGTCCTTAAGCAATTCTTCCAATCCATTATTTTTAATATAATTTGTCAAAAGCAAACTACCACAACTCATCGCTTCAAACATTCTCATATTGATGTCATTTCTTATAGAATAATTAAATCCTATTTTTGCAGAACTATAAATCTCAGATATCTTCGTATATTCTGCTATTCCTAAAAAGCTTTTGGGGTATCTCTCTTTTATCTTTTTTAACAACGCACCGCGTAAGCTTTTCTTGCCTTCAGTACCTACAAAGGCAACATCAAATTTTTTCTCAAGATTAATCTTTCTGTGGATCTCCGGGTCGCAACCCAAAGGGACCCACAAGGTTCTTACCTTTTTCCTTCGCCTCAATTTCTCAGCGCCTTCTTTTTGCGCACAAAAAACAAAGTCATAATGACTAACCTGCTTCTCAATTTTTTTGTAGGGTTTTTTAAGATGGGGATCATTAAGTAAAATAACAGCGGGGGGAAGAGGCGGGGGGGGTGCGTGGGGTTTTG
>JAMXCY010000024.1 GCA_024543015.1 Candidatus Omnitrophota bacterium
TTTAGTTATAGCTAGTTTAAGAAGAATTTATGAAAGAAGAGGCGAGTTAGTAGAGCTTATTTTTGATTATTTAATAAAAGCAGGCGTTTATAGTCGGGGAACTCTTATGGCCTTAGCTTTATTAGGCGATGATATTGACCCTAGTCAAAGTTCATCCACCCGTAAAGCTCAGTTACCTGATAGCCCTTTTCAAACTTCATCTACTAAAAAGAGAAAAGGTTACTCTTTAATCAAAGGAACTTTAAATAGACTATTGACATTACAGCAGAGAATGACTGATTTTGATACCTTAGCAGATAGAGAGCAAGTAGTTTTAACCCCATTGTACGAAAACATCACAGCTAGAGGTCCGCCTTTAGCTAGAGCTGTCTTTGAACATGCTGCTTTTGAATGTTCTCAATATCCTCAAGTAATAAAAGATGAACTTATTCGTTTGCAGAGCCTAGCCGAAAAGAGCTGGATTTATGAATTTATGCTATCTCTTTTTGACGGCGATAAAGATGCTCTCAATGAAACCATCTGGCAGGAAGCCACTGCTACCGGCAGGACATTCTCCCAAGTAGTCTTAGGTTCTGTGGGAGAAAATAGCCTGCCTCAACCCCAGGATTTAAGTTTAGCATTTGCTGCGCCTAACGAAAAGTCTCCCGAAGCAGATTTTAATAATTTCTGTACTGTTTTTGGCGGAGGTGGCTTTAATACTTCAGGCTTAGTAAGGGCAATACTTGAGATATTTCGCAAGCTGCCTTCTGAGCAAAAAGATCAAATTCTTAATAAGCTAAAATTATTTGTCGTCCAGGACACAACCTCTTTTGATAACGGTGGGCACTCCTTATCCTTACAAGTCTTACTGTATTTCGTTTACAAAGAATTAAGCATATCAGTGGGTGATTATAATGCCGGCCTTATGTTTCAATTACTTGAAACTTGGTTCAAAAAAGGAGATGTTGATTATGTACCTACTTTAGTTAATCCAAAAATAGATCTCCTTTTGGTAGGAAGTAAGCGCTTGGATTTACGTAAAGACTCTATGGTCGATATAATGAAAAGGCGTCTTAGCCAGCTGCATCCTATGCCGGTTCTTCAGTACGAAGAAGTAGCTGTCCAGTTAGAGAGGCCGGCTGACTGGTTATTCTTTATATCCAATATGCTCAACATAGCCCATTTATTAGATACAGAGTTTTTATCCCAGGGCCATATGCGGGATCAAGATAGGGCCTCAGGAGGAAATTTAGTCTGTGCTGCAGCTACTATTGATAACGGCGTCATAGCCAAAGGAAGACATAATCCTGAAAGAGGCCTGCGTCACGTGCACACTCTTTTAGGCACTCAACCTCATACTTATACTACTATTGCCAGCTTTGGCCAAGCTTCTTTAACCGGCCATTTTCCAGAAGGAAAAGGCGTGGTCTATGGCCAATCAGCTATTACTGATCCCATGCCTAAACCGCATGCAGAGCTTTTAGAATACTTAGACTTTATGAGGGCTCTAATAGACCCTGAAACCGGTAAGTTTGTAACCCGAGAAGAAGACGGAAAAAAAATAATTGTTTGTGAAACCTTGTCTTTAGACCAGAGGCCAGAAATGAACCTTGAAACTAGACGCTTAATCCAACGAGCTCAAGGAGTTTTAGTCGTAGGCGGAGGAAGCCCGGTAACCTCAGCTGCTCCGGCAGTTATGCCCAGAGGAGTTGCTTTAAGATTCGCCGAACGCCAGGATATACCGAGAATATTCTTACTTAAACCAGTAACTGACCTTGAAGTATCAGTTCCTTTAGATGAAAGCGGTGACTTTAGAGCTTTAAGTCTTTTAGACATCATAAATCTAATCCAGTTAAGCATTAAGAATACCACAGAAGAAGAAGTGCCTTTTAACCAAATGTTCAGCTATTTATTTATCCCTAAAGTTCCTCAAGAACATGAACTTGCCCACAATGCCGAAGGCAGAAGAAAACTTCTTGAATCAACAATCAAAGATTCGGATACAGGAGAAAAAGTAGCTGTGCTTAATGAGGAAGGCTTGCAAAGAATAAGAGAGATTCCCGAAGATGCACCTTTTGAAAGGTTGGTTGCCGTTGCTACCGATACTTTATTAAGAGGAGAGTTCCTTACGCCTACCGGAGCGAACGAATTAAAAAGCAAAAATCTAAAACCCAGCAAGTTCCTTAATTTCCCCGTAGTACGCATATCAGATGATGATATTCAAGAAGCTCTTCAAATCCAAAGAGGCTTAGAAATAGTCTTATTAGATAGGCCTCAAGATTATATGTTCTGGGCTCCGCCTCGGACCGGCCTCTCAGCCAAGCTTCATTACAACCCCGATTCTATATCTAAAAGGGTAGTAAATGTTGCTGCTAGAACAAATTCTGAATGGAGCTTTTTACAAACCAGTAGCACTAGAAAGAAAAATGAAGGTATTCCTGATAAGCTGTCTTCTTTTCCGGCAGTAATTAATGTTGTTGCTGAGGTGGGAAGTGCTGCTGAGGTATTGCTTCCGGAAGTCGCAGTATCTTTAGACGCAATCCAAATCGATGTCCGCGGCATATACCGTGCATTTACTTTATATTTAGAAAAAAGAGAAGATATTTCCTCAGAAGAATTATTCGCAGAGGCCTTAGAGCCTATGGAGCTTAGGTATGATTATTCGAGTTCTGAAGTTACCTTAGATGGAGAAAAAATAACTGCGATATTAGATAAAGCATCATCAGGAAGCGATGATTCAAGTATTAAAGCCTTAGAGGCAACAATGTTGGATTATGTACCGGCTATGCTAGTTATAAATTCCAAACTTCACGATGTATTTTGTGATTTGACCAGAGAAGTGGATAAACCCATTCTTATTTCTATCGCCGGATTTCATCCCGATGTAATATTCAATCTCTATGTGACTGCATTGCGGGAAAAAAGAGTCGAGAGGTTATTAGCAATACCGTCAGCTACCCGGGAGTCGAGCCGAGAAAGTTGTCTCCAATATATGTATCAGCAGGATGAATCTTTATCTGATGTGGATGAGAGGTACAAAGATGTTTTCAGCATTCTCGATACTACTTATATGCACGATAAAGAGGTAAAGGATGTTTTATTAATTTCAATCGGTGCTATGGCCTATAATCATAGCCGGGAAGTAAAATTAAGAGAGTGGATGTTAGAGGAATTAAAAAAGGATATAGCTGATGACCCAGAAGGCGTAGGAACTTTTTCACTTATTGCTTTTAAAGCCGGTGAGGTAGGAGGCCTTGAGCCCCAAACAAATAAAATGCTTCTTGCCCAATTAGAAAGGTGTAAATTTTCAATAAGGCCTTATCATATTATCCCGATAAATACTAAAACTATGCTTAAGAGATGGTTTGCCGGCGAAGGAGCCGGACCGAAATTCGTTCTTAAGCGTATGAGTAAGGAAGTTAATGACGGCAGTTTTGCAAGAGAGGGCGCCTTGGCTATGGATTTATTGGATCCGTATAGATTTAATGCTTGGTTTGATAGGATTAGCAGTCCTCGTATGACCAGAATATCTAACGCATCAAGAACAATTCAATTTATAAGATGGTATTTACAAAGAGATTTACAAATGGTTCAGTTGGTGCGTACTACTTCCCGCTCTGATGTTTTAGCGACTTTAGGTATTTCTTATGCTCATGCTAAAGAGTTGTTAGGCCTTGAGAAGGAAGAGGATGTTGATAGAGTCCCGGAACAGATGTTTGTTAAAAAGATAGTAGTCGGCCCGACTAATCCAGGTGAAGTTATAGTTGGCCAATTAAGAAGTATTGCCATGATAAATCTTAGCTCTCCCCAGGGACCATTGCGGGCTGTTCTTAAGCATGGAGAGCGTATGCGCTTGGGTGATGCGAATATGTCAGCGGCAAAAAGAATCGAGTATACAGCTAACGCTGTTCATGCCAGCTCTTTAGATGAATTAGAAAATGAGTTTTCTTTAATCAGCCATGCTGTAACCAGGGTCGGTATAGTTAATTTTGCTTCACCGAAAAGTGTTTCCGAATGTCAATGGTGTTTACCATCCCAAATATTAGCCGGCCATCTAAGAAGATATACATCTTCGCTAGTTGTGCTTTTTGACATGGAAAGAGTACTGATACAGGAAGAGAGAAGGCAAGAGGCCCAATTGCAGGAAAACGGCGCTCGTGTTGATGATATAGAACAAAGAATTCAGGAAAGAAAATACGCAGCAGTTGAAAGCATAGTAGAAAGAGTAGAAAAATACAGGCCTCATGTCCTTGAAATATCCATGGGTTTAGAATTCGATGATTCAGCTGCTGAATTAATAGAAGGTATATTCAGCCGGATGGGTGACAGGGCTCCGCTTATAGTATTGGGCAAAATCGGTACGGCAGCAGAAGCAAGAGAGCTATTAAGCAGAGAGGAACTTAAAAATATTATTGTTATTATAGGTGAGACAGAGATAGCTATGGAGAAAATTGTAGA
The DNA here is from genome assembly GCA_024543015.1 of Candidatus Omnitrophota bacterium. Classification (GTDB taxonomy): domain Bacteria; phylum Omnitrophota; class Gorgyraeia; order JAFGHF01; family JAFGHF01; genus JAMXCY01. The sequence goes on from JAMXCY010000024.1 coordinate 4,438, forward strand.
CATAATAGATAGAAATCCCAATGATTTTTCTCCCCAAGAAAGCTTATACGCAAATGTACCTAATATTGCTTTTAGAGAAGGCGACAGAATAGTAGAGACTCATCATCAACCTTTGGAATTAGAAAGGTATTCTTTTCCCGGAGATAATGAGGCAATTGAATATTTTGTTAGACCGGGTTCTTGCGTAGCTACTGTGGCACCGGTTGAAACTTCACGTTTAAGTCCCTGGAGGGCGTATCCTTTAAGTGATATTCTGGCGGTAATGGCTAAGCTTGTTAATAATGGACAGCGTGCTTTTCAGATTGTAGATCAGGATTTTACCGGGCCGGCAGAAACGGAAATGGGTTTTCAGCGAGCCATAGAACGTCTTAGAACTTTGGCTGAAGGGTTGAGAGATATAAAAAGTGGGCTGCAAGCAAGCGGCGATGATCCCGTACAAATTGTTGAGATGAGAGTCGGTAAAAATGTTTTTTATAATCCGGATGGGCCGGATAGAACTTCAAGAAGTCAGGAAGTTTTAAATTCATTAATGATAGCCGGAGTTAATAAAATAGTTGTTACTTCTGATTCTGACGATAGAAATTTTCAACTTATAATTGAAAGTGGCATTGAAGCTGAGAAAGATCAAGGTCCTCAAGAAAATCTGCAAACCTCCTCAACCCGTAAAGGGCCAATTGACCAAGGTTTGGTTGATAGATTAGCTAAGATATCGAGCCTTGCTCAAACTTATTATCAGAGTGCTTCTTCCAGCGTTGTTTTTTCTGTTACGCCTTGGGATATTGAGCAAGGAGTTTGGAAGCCTGAATACGGAATAAGTTCCACATTTTTTGGTGGCGAAAGAATTCTTGGCTTGGTTAATAGAGAAGTTAAAGCATCTCTTGCCAAAAAATTAGGAGTACGCGAAGAAAATTTACCATTAACTTTTGTTGAACCGGAATCTTCCCATGTAACTTTGAGTGGGTTTAAAACACAAGATGCACCATTAAGTATTGAAACTATAAGGAGGCAGAATAATGCTTCAGTAGATATTATCACCAGAAGATTAAACGCACCTGTAGAGTTTCAGGCCGTAGGGCTTAATATGTTTGTAGCTGAGAATAAACTAGTTCTTTTTATTCCTCAGTTGATAACTTCTCAAGCAATGGAAGTATTGAGTACTATTGACCAGGAGCACCAAAAAGTTTTGCCTGACGATACTTTAATATATCCAGCTTATACTCCGCACATGACTGTTGCTTATGGTTTGGGCGAAGCAAGCCAGCAATTCTTAAAAGCATTAGGTCAGGTTAAGCAAGAGTTAAATAATAGGACCTGGGGTGCATTTAATGCTCAGAGAGTAGGATTATATTATTTTTATGATATTTCTTTTACTAATGGCCGCCTGCTTTGGGAAAGGGATTTAAATTCTTTAGAGAATCATCAATTTCTTTTACAGACATCATCTACGCGCAAAGCAACAGGAGACTCAGGCAGTAGAGTTCCTGTCATTGCCTATGATTTTGACGGGACAGTAAATTCTACGAGAATGGAAGATAACTTCAGAGGAAGCCCTTGTTATGGGCCAGTATTAAGATTGGCATATGATGGTTATCGGCAAAGAGTAGTTTCTAACAATGGTATTTTAAATTTAAGTAGGAGTTTTGAGCCTTTTGTTCCTAGAGAAGTAAGAAAACAATTCGGTATTTATGCCTACAGAACAACACGGCATTATCTCTATGAAGAGACTTCAGGCCAAAGATATGAAGATAAAGATTATGCTAAAGGGAAAGTTTTATCGTCGGTTCAGGTAAAAATGATTCAGGATATTATTCCTGCTATGGTTGAGAAAACAAAACATATATATAAACAAGTTTATAGAGAGTTTTTCACTAGGCATCCGGATTATTTTTCTGAATTTGAAGCTTTAAGTGTATTTAATTGCGGTGAGGATAATCAGAGTGGTGAAGTTTCTTTTCTTATGTTTGACCCCATGCAAGGGACGGCTGCTGATTTTATAAAAGAGGCAGATATTCTCGGAGCTGATAATAAATTGGTTGCTAGGCAAAGATTACGTGATGCGATTGAAGAAGCTTTGCCGGGTAGTTTACTTAGAGAGCTCGAAGTTAGATTAGCCTTCGGTCATGCCATAATCGTTATTAAGAAAGGCTTCTCAAAGAAAGTTGGTGTGAGCCATATATTAGAGGTAGACGGAGTCGAGCCTCATAACCTTTTTTATTTTGGTGATGAGTCCGGCACAAAAGACGAAGAGGATTCTGATGCAGTTGTTGCTAGCTTAGGAGTTTTAGGGATAGGCGTTGATTCAGATCAAAATAGAATAGCCCAAGGTGTGATTGCCGGAGGCTTAGGATTAACTAATACTATGGCTACAGCTTGGTGGCTGAGATTAATTCCTAATCTTGATAAATTTTACGAGTTTTGTAGGGGAGTCGCTTCTGGTTCAATAGATGAGGCATTAGTGCAATTTTCACCGCTTTTTAGAAAAAGAGCTGAAGGAATTAAGATGTTAGAGTCAATAATTCTTCTTGAAATGAAGAAGCAGGAATTAGGAAAAGCTGACCCCCAGGTTCTGCAAGGAGCAGCTAAAGCTTTAGAATTAATGGGGACTGATTCTTCTCTACAAACTTCATCAACCCGCAAGGTTCAATCTAATCTAGGCGAAGAAAATAAATCCAAACACGATGTTATTAAAGGCTCAGCTTTTGCTTTTCTGGATGTAGCCTTGGTCTCTTTGGGGATTATATTAAATAAAATCATTCTCAGCCAGAATGTAGTAGAGGCATCTGGTTTAAGCGGGCGTGTTCTGGTTGCTGTTTGGTACGGATTTACTTTAGTTACTTTTGCCAGTTTTTGGATAATGGCAGCTTATTTTGTGCGTTATTTATACAACAGAGCAAGAAATAGAAATTCAGAAACTTTACGTCAGGCTTTGTTTCCCGAGATAGATTTATACAGAAATCTTCCTGCCCGTGATAAAAAATTATTATTTTGGGGTTCGCTTTTTTCTCACATTCTTGGCGGCTTAACTTTTCAAATAGGGCTAACTTTACTTAGCCCTAAGGTGGCTATGTTTAGCTTTCAGATAATTTTAATATTTTCATTTGTTCTGGGATGGTTAATTTTAAAAGAGAGCCCAACTTTAAGAAAAATCATCGGAAGCTCTCTTGTTTTATTCGGAGTTTTAATGGTGTTGAGCCTTTTTAGCGGATCGTCTGGCTCAGGAGACCTTGAGGCTAGTGGTATTTTAAGAACTATAGGCATAATAATTATAGTTTCATCCGCCCTTATATATGCTTCAGAACGGGTAGTCCATAAGGCATTTTTTGTTCCTTCTAAGTTAAGTGCTGAAGAACAACTTAAAGGCCAAGATAGGTCGCAATTAGCTGTAACTAAGTTCGGCTATAATTTAGCTATGATAATTTTATTGCCGCCGGTTCTTTTTGCTTATTTTTCCGGTGCGATTAGTTTTCCCTGGCTAATTAGTCCTTTGGTTATTTTCGGTCCGGCAATAATTTTCCCTCTGGCTCATATGGCTGTGTATACTGCGCAAAAAGTAAAAGGATTCGGAGTTATTCATTTGGCGCCTATTCTTGCTGCCGGTCCGATAATAACAACTTTATTTGAAGGACTAGTTTTTGGTAGCTGGCCCAAACAGATATATTGGTTTTTATTTATGGGTGCAATCGTTATTTACGGTGTTTATGTGTCTAGTAGCGGAAAGAATAAAAATAATAAACTCCAAACTTCATCCACCCGTAAGGCAAATGACGAATCAAGACAAGACTTAACCGCAAAAGTAAAAAGGGCAAAACAAGTTTTTGGCGAAAAAGTAGTAAAAGACGAGCTTGATTTAAATTATGATTTTCAACAGGAGGCCGAACAACTTAGGAGACAAACATTTATTCAGGGAAACAAAGGCGGCAGAAAAGTCATTAGTTGGCTTCCTTGCAGGCTAATAGTTTTACCTTTACTTAAATGTCCTGCTAACTGTGCACATTGTTCAGTTATAGGCAATACGTATAACAATAGAGAAATGTCTATGGATGAGGTGGCTAAAACTTTAGATATGGAAGATATTTTCATAGAGCGTTCAATTTTAATTTTAAGTGGAGGAGAGATACTTCTTTTGGGAGAAAAATTAAATAAAATAATAAGGAGATTTCCCGTTCTTGCTTTACAGACAAATTCGGTAACCATTAATACTGTCGGAAAGGCTAAAAGATTTTTAGACTTGGCTCAAGCATCATTCAGAGGACAAGTCTCTTATTGGCAAAGTAGTTCTCCAAGAGAATATCAGCCTAGAGAAGAGTGGGATAGGCATCAAAGGGCTTGGGCTGAGATTGCAACAGAATGGCATAATCATGTGAGATCAAATATAGAAGAGATAATGCAAATGTTAATTAGCACTTCTTTTGACGATTTTCATCTGGAACAATACCCAATAGTTTCTGTGGGGAAAATTGCTAATTTAATAGAAGCCATTTTTGATTATCTTCCTGAATTGAGTATGGGAATTTTCTTTATTAATAATAAAACCGATTTCGATCCCCTCATTAAGGAACTTACACAACGCGGCTTTGAGGCTAGCTTAAACAAAGAGCAGGATTGTATTTTGCTTAAGGGTAGAGGCGGAAAAAGTGGGAAGATCGATCTTTTTGGTATGAATCTGAGCAGAAGGGGCATGGCTTTGTACTTAGGTAATGAATACTTTTCTGAAGATATAGCACAGCCGGTGCCCTATAGTGGTCTTCGTGGACAATATGGAGGATTCGGCAGGGCCATTGTAAATTGTCAAGGAGATTTTACTTTCGCCGGTGAATTTTTGCCGGAACACAGTCCTTTAGTCTTTGGTAACATATTGCAAGAAAAAAATTGGGGTACGATTTTAAGAAGGTTAGACAAAGATCCTTTATTCAGATCTTTTGTGAATTTGTATGCAGACATTGCCGAAATTGCCGAAGAACATTTTCCTGATGTTGTTAACGCAATACGTCTCGGAAGGCCGGGCAATTTCGAAACATTTATCTATTGGGTACTATCTAATCCAGAAAGAAAATTATTCATAACCTATAAATTATTAAATGATTATTATCAACGAGGTATTTTAACAGGGAATAATCCCTTTCAGGGTAGACCTGATACCGAGATTAAGTCTTTTGCCCAAGACCAGGTTTCTCAATTAAGAACCCAATTTAAGGCACAAGAGCCGCAGCATAACGAGCCACCTCTCCAAACCTCATCTACCCGGAAGCACGCATCAACTCGTCGAGATGCTATAGATTTAATGCATCCGGATTTAACCGGAACCGGCCAGAGAATACGCAGTGCTGCTGCTGCAGTTTTGCGTTTTGAAGAAAGAGAACAAGAAGGTATCAGCATCTTAGAAGAAATTATTATCGAAGAAGACAGGAAAAGGCAGTCTAGCCAACACGATATAGATGTATTATTCGGGGCTGTAGTATCCAGAAACTTATTAGGCGAAAGCGATAATCCAATCGTCCAAACTTATCAAAGAGATTTAAAATGGCTGCCGGATGATAAGGGAAGAAGAGATTTACATG
>JAMXCY010000025.1 GCA_024543015.1 Candidatus Omnitrophota bacterium
GCCAGAGATTAGAAGATTCGCTTCGGGATAACAGCTTAGCAAAAGTCGCCCAAAGAGTTGATGTAATAACATTCTTATTAACACTTTGGGAGACAGTAAAGATTACATTCTTGAGCATAGTTGGTTTATTAGCATCTTTAGGAATTCTTCTTAAGCTTAACAAGTGGCTTTTAATCAGGCCGATAGTTGTAAGATTTTTAACAGTTGAAATGCCTAAAGATGTTGCTCCTGTGGCTAGAGAGTCGCTTGCAGCAGCTGTTGGAACAACTGATGATGTTTATGCAAGAACACGTGATTTTGTAGTTCGTAGAACCCCGGCATTTAACTATCGTGAATATTTCATCCGTTATCTTACTGAAAAAATTATTGAAGGAAATATGGATAATGCACAAGCCGAAGCATTTATTGATAAGAATATCTTATTCTGGAGATTTGTGTTAGTAGATCAGGAATCACCATGGTTTCAAGGTGGTAAACTTGGGAAAATGCGGGAAAGAAGAATGCCAATCAGAGGTGGTAGGTTCGTGATTACTGATTTTGAAATGGATAAGCTTTTTGAATATTGCCATGAAGACGGAACTGACCCAGTTGCACACTTTGGATTAGGAGATTTGATTGATAATGATGTGTTAGGAGGTCTTAATGCCCAAGATAGATCAAAGAAAATTCAGGAACTTATAGATAAAGGAATAACCAGTAGCGAACAATCTCTTCAAACCTCATCAACTCGTAAGAACACTGGGGTAAAATTGCAGAGAAAGCAAGGTTTCCGGGCTTATCTTTCCAAGAAACGTAAACAAAAAGGTATTCCTGAAATAAAATATCCAATGTCAGATACACATTATCACGCCCTTTATTTACCAATGATGTTTTGGGCAATTTTTGTAAGTTCTCATGTCTCAAGAAAATCTCCTTTATATAAGATGAGATATACCTTTTTACTTGTCACAGGAATTATAACTACTCTTCTGATCAAAGGATTTTCACCCTTATTGGTGGCAGCCGGCGTATTAGCAACTGTTTTAGGAATTTTAACTTTTATATCTTTATGGATACTGCGTCCTTTTGCCTCTGAAAGTTCATTCGGTAATAGACTAGATAGGGAAGTTTCTCCTCAAGAGCGGGCAATGATGAAATTAGCTTCTAGGTTCTGGGCTTGGAGTTTTCTAGAATGGGAAATATACAACGGACTAATAATTCTTTTGATTACTATTGTTTTGCCGGCAATGGCTATTCCTATTTGGGCAAAATATGTTTGTGCTATTCCTTTTATATTGAACGCAATACTTTCTTTTACATCAATACTTCATGCAAATATTGCTTCTTTATCAGATTATATCAGAGGCAAATATAATCTTGATGAAACTAATAATGTTAAAACTCGCTATAAAATTTTAGGTATAGCAGGTGTGGTTTTAGGCAGTATAGCAGGATGGAAAGTCCTTGGTGTTGTTGGTATTGTTTTATTTCCAATAGGACTTATAGCATTAATGGCATTATTAAGACACTATATTTTTACTCAAACAAGAACAGCCTTAAATAAATTAAAGAAAGATATCTTGCCTAATGATCCAAAATTTAGATTAGTATGGCGTAGTTTTGTAAGAAATCTCTATAATAACTCTTTTAGATTTCCTTTAATTTCACGCAAGACATATGAAAGATTAATGGATTTAGAAAATCAAAGAGGAGTTCCAGGTATTGATACTGCCTGGGCCCGTCAAAGCATAGTAGATTTAGTTAATTTCTACTATTCTAAAAAGCCGGACTTAAAACAAATTACTCCTCTTGCTTTAATGATTAATGCAACTGGTGCAGATACCTGGAGAACGGGTTTTGATGCTTTAGATAAACGCAATAAAGATGCAGGCGAGATGGTTACACTTTGGGATAAACTAATGGAAAAACACGGTAAGGAATTTGATTTATTTGCTGATAACTTAGCAGTGATTTTGGGTTTTGAGGAACAAATACAAACCTCATCAGCTAGAAAAGCAACAACAGTGGTAACTCCGAGTGTAAAGATAGATAAGAGTTCACCGCAGAACGCATTAAATAGTTTAAAGCTTCGCTATCCGCAGCTAAGTGAGGATCAAGTAAAAAGCGCAATTGAAGATTGGGCTAACTGGCGCTTAGGAACAGTATATAAAACTTTTGAAAGCATAAGAACCTCTGCAGTATGGTCTTATGCCATGGCTGCTCATAGATTAGGTGTTTTGAGCCAGAATAGTGGAGAAACCGAAGCTGTTTATGAAAGACGGCTTGAAGATTGGGCCAAAAAGCAGGTCACTATAATTTTAAAATATGCCTCTGCTAGAATAGGGAATTATTTTACAGAGATGAGTAGTAGGCCGGAAGAGCAAGGGCATAGCTGGACCGTACTTGAAGGTGGACGCGAGCCTCAATTCTGGGCAGATTTAGAAGCAGGGAACCAGCGCTGGCCCTATGTTTTACTAGTCGGGAGTCCTGCATTTTGGTTGCCAGAAAATTCGCTTCAAAGTGGTATGGCTTGGAAAGTTTCGAATTATCAATACACCCGTGCCTTTATAAGAACCAGAGATGATTCAGCTCCTTCAGGAAGCCGCTCAACACCATATTTATTTGGACTTGATACTGGGCACCGCATTGACTATGAAGATTTTCTATATCTACCGGATAATTTAATGCGTTTTAAAGAAAATCCACGGCTTGCTCTATTAGGTTCAACCTATAAGGTTTTTGAGCATGATTATACTATTGAAGCAACTGCTTGTGGTATGTCAGAGCTAGTATTTAACTCAACAGTAAGAAGGGCTGGCGCACGTGTCTTCGGTGAGCCTGGAGTAGGAAAGATGGTTATTGATGTTGAAAAAGCTGATGAGGCAGCAGCTATGTTAGGATACAGCATTATTGAAGATACAGATACAACTAACCGTCTTCAAACTATTGGTTATACTACAGAGCATACTGATACAGTAGTTACTAAGCAGAATACATATAATACAATATATGAAGCTTTTTCATTTATTACTAGATTTGGCGGCCCAACCTCAAAAGATACAGCTTTAAGCCCTGCCGGATGGGAATTTTGGCTAAGCCGTAATGTTCACTGGACAGTTAAGTTAGGCCTTCTTGTGGGTTTATGGTGGCATTACATTAAGAAGAAGTTAGTTAAGTTAACTAACGAAGCAATGTTTCTTTTAGTTGTTTTATTGCCTTTCTCTTTATATGCTGAGTTTTGGCCTTGGATTTTATTTGCTTATATAGGTGGCGTATTTGCTCAAGCAATCAACTTCCATACCAAGCAGTGGTTTATCCAAAAATATGGATATGCATTAGGTACAATTCTTTTTATAATTTTATTTCCGGTATTATACCTTTACTATGTAGCTTTTGTTCCTGAACATGATAATCAGACTAGCAACTTTGCAACTAGAGGATGCGTTGTAATGACTATCGGTACTAGGGATAGCAACCTTAACAGAAGAGGTACTGTAGATATTTTCCACAGATGGCAGGCAACTATTCGTTTAGGCACGTTTTTAATATGGGTAGTTGTTTTAGGCGCAGCATTTCATCCAGTAGGATGGGCAATAAATGCTTTGCTTATGCTTGCACCTATTTGTTGGGTAGTTGCACCATATTTGTTTAACCCTGCAAAGAGCATACCGCGGTCGCTTGGTCCTTTGGAAAGAATACCATATTTAGCTAGTTTTCTGAAGAAAGCTCCTTATAAATTATATTTAACATTTACTGGTTCAATTTATGGATTTGTTCGGGCAACCCTTGAATTAATGATTCTTGCTCCGCTTGCTTTTGCCTTAGCGAAATATGCTGTTTTACCTTTACTTGCTTTAGCCGGAATCACTTTTAGTGGGTGGCAATTACCATTAATATTAGGTTTTGTTGCTCTGCGTTTAGCTTGGTCGCTTTTTAAAGAAGGGCTTCTTGAATTTAGTCATATTAGTCAGTGTTTGTTTAACAGAGGAGATTTTGTCTGGAATCTTGATAATTTCTTTAAAGGATTTACTGCTTTGAGTGATTTCTTAAGTCATAAATTAATGTTCTCAGTTTATAAAATGTCACCAATTTCATTAATTGTTTCATTAGGCGTTCTTACAGCTATTAGCATACCGCTTGTAAAATTAGGCGCAATTGTTCTTGGCATAGCAGTTACCTGGAAGATGGTAGGTATTATAAGTGCAAGCTTAGCTGTTTTAATTTGGGGAATCATGAAAGTAAGGTCCTTAGGAACACCTAAGGATTATTTCAGAGAGCATATTAAGCGTGACATAGCAGGTTACTTAGATAATGACGGAATCCCTAGCTTAATGCGACGTATGTTTAAGGGGATAAGAAATATTTTCTTTATTAAAATTAATTTATTTTTCTTAATGCATGGCTCATCTTTGGCGCAAAAATTTGGAGATTTATTAAAAGATGGACTTAGTGATGACGAGGAGAAAACTGCAATAGATACCATTTATAATGATGCAAAGTTAGCTAATATTAGAGAGGATTTAGTCGATTTTACAGGAGATGAGGGCGCGACTAAAACATACGTATATAAGATTTTGAAGAAAAAATCAGATCAAGCAGGCACTGTGCAAACTTCCAGCACTAGAAAATCTAGCACTTTGCAAACTTCGAGTACGAGGAAAAAAACTACACAGATATCAAAGAAAAGGGAATACAGCTACATTTCTGCAAATAGAAGGTTAGTCTTAGAATACAAACATATTTATAAAGGCATTATTAATTGGATTGCTTCAACAGAATATATAGATTTGCTAACAGGTAATTTTGCGATTTTTAGCATTTTTTCTATTATGTTTGGATTAATTTTATTAATCGCTGGTATAGGACACAGCATACCAATAATGTATTTAATAACACCACTTGTTATGATTCTTGGGCCATTTGTCATAATAGGAACTTATTATTTAATCATTGGTATTGTCTCAGCTTTTGTATTGTTAATTTGCCTGTTTACAAGAGGCTTGACTCCAGAAAATTATTATATAGGTGATGAGGTTAGAAGAGCAATCAGAAGAAGACGAATATCTATTCAGGAATTAATAGAAGTATTGCAGGATAGAATCGCTATTAGTGATGTTGTTGTAGCGTTAGGCAATGAGGGTCCGCTTGCAAAAGATGCTATCTTAACTTTAGAAGAGTTACTTGCAAATACCAATCCTACAGTACAAGAAGAAATAGAAGTTGAAACAGGTGAAATTGTAGAAGAATATGAACAAGTTGGGGATGGCGTTTATTATCAAGATAATCTCCCAACAGGTAGGATGATACCAGAGATGCGCAAAGAGATAATTGATGTTCCCAATCCTTCTTATGTAGCTATAGAAGAGGCTATAGTCAAAATTAAAGGTGATGAGCTCCAGACTTCCAGCACAAGAAAGCAACCTGGAAATATAGAGTCTTTGGAGCAATTGCGTGCTAAATTAAAGCAGTATAGCGTAGAACATTTAGTTGGAAGATACGAAGAAACATTTACAAAAACAAACAATAGAGAATTATTAGAAGCTCTTTTTGCAGCGGAGGTACGGATTTTTGATGCAGAAGTAGAAACCGCAAAAGAACAAGCTAATGCTATCGTAGAAGGCATTAGAAGTATGGGGCGGGTATGGAATGTTGAATTTCCCACAACAGGAGAACTTCTTGAAAGTTTAGTACCAGCAGTTGTGCCTACGTTTGTTTCTTCATACAAAATTATTGATGAAAAAGAATGGATTGAGTTTTTGAATTCTTTAACTCCTGAGAATTATAAGCAGAAACTTGCTGAACTTGGAAAAGAAGGTTTACAAACCTCCTCAACCCGCAAAGCCCAAGCCCTCACCGCCTTAGCTCAAAGCACTCAAAGCTTGCAATGGATACACACCTGGGATAGAGTATTTGACGGTTTTAATCCTCAAGACAGTGATGTAGAAACAGTAACCATTGCTTTTGATAGAGGAAATAAAGGAAATATAAGATATCAGATACCTATACCTATATATAATAGACTTAGTGATATCCAAAAAGATACCGTAGTAAAATACGTAACTGATTCTATACACGGCTACACTCACTTTATCGGAATAGAAGGAATACTTATCCATGGCCCTCCGGGACTAATAGAAAAGACCAAAGCCATATACAATCCAGATAGAGCAGCTAAAGCTCCTTATGGCTGGTTATTAAGAGTATTAAAGAAAGCTTACTCTTTAGAAACAGACGCAGCTCCTCTTAATGCAGCTACTTTAGAAGAAATAGCTCAGTTATCGCAAGACACAACCAGGCCTTCTAAGAGAAGAGACAACCTTAATAAGGGAGTCCACGCTGTTATAGATATCGGTGGTTCAGATATTAAATTTGGTATAAAAGAAGACGGTCAGGGCAAATTACTCTTCTACAAGGAATACTCCTGGAGCCCTGAGAGCATATTTGATCCATTTTCTCCTTTTACCCAGGACCAAGCTGTCCCAACCGGACATGTACCTACCCTTAAGATATTAATAGATTTATCCAGACTAAGACTTGGCCTTGAGAATTTAAGACGCTATGACAATGCTAATTACACTCAAAGCTTAAATGAGCTTAATCAGAGAATAGATGCAACTATAGCTAAGTTTCAAGACAAAGACCAGGATAAAGAAAGAGCAGAAACACCACTTCCGGTATTACACCAAATAGTAGAAGATGCTAGAATCCAAGAATCAGAGACAGGCCTAAAACTCTTTGTTGATATAAACGGTATAGGCTTAAGTGTTAATCTTGCCTGTGTTGACAACAAAGTAGTTGGTTTTGGCCACCTTATTATGGGTATACTTAATCCCGAAGGCGCAACTATAACCAGATTCGCCGAGCAGGGCCAAATAGACTTAAAAGACGTAGCTAAAGGCCAGAGAGAACAACACCTCTTAGATAACCTGGATGAGACATTAAGACCTAGATTTGAAACTGCTATTACAGCAGCTAAAGAAGTAGCTCGAAGAGATGATTTAAACCAAAGACTTAAAGCAGTAGAAGATTTAGGTCAGCATATAACAGAAGATATCAGTGCCGAAGCTGCAGTATTTAATGATGGTGATGCTTTAGCTTTTTATGTAGCTGCCGAAGAAAATGGAAGCCGCTACTTTGTATTATCTCTTGGAACTGGTGTAGCTTCAGGATATGTAGATGAATTAGGCCTGGTTGCTGATATCATGGGTGAAGCTGGAGCAGTACACATTGATATGGCACCTAATGCTCCGGGAATCATGCCTGGTGAGAACGGAAACTTAAGACAATACATATCACAACGGGCAGTAATTGATCCCCAAGGTTGGAACTTAGCTGCTGCATATGATATAGATCTAGCACCATTTGGTGACAACAAAGACGCTAAACTTGCCCACGCTCAATCACTTTTTGACTCTGATAGTGTTCAGGATAGACAAAAAGCCCAAAAAATCTTCACTCATATAGGCCAAGCCTTAGCAGTAGTAGTCTATAGAATAAACAGAACCTTATCTGCTTACGCCCAAGAAAAACCACGTTACAGTTTAAAAAACCAACCTATCCAGACAGTCCTAATAGTAGGAAGAGTAACCCGAGGTAAAGCCGGCCAAACAATTGTCGAAGAAGCCAATAAATATCTAAAAGAAGAACTCAACCTCGACCACATAACTGTTGTCCTCCCTAAAGAAACTGATGATCCTAAGAGGGTAGAAGTAGTTAAGAGATTCGGACAGCTCGAAGGTGCTGGCTACTATGTATCGCAGGTATGGCAGGATGCCCAAGAGTTGCAAACCTCATCAACTCGTAAGCACTCATCAATCCGCAAAGTCTCTGTAGACTTAAGCCATCCCGATTTAACCGGAACCGGCCAGAGAATACGCAGTGCTGCTGCCGCAGTTTTACGTTTTGGAGAAAGAGAACAAGAAGGCATTCGTGACCTAGAAAAAATAATAATTGAAGAAGATAGAAAAAGACAATCTAGCCAGCACGATATAGATGTATTATTTGGAGCTGTTGTATCTAGAAACTTATTAGGCCAAAGTGACAACCCTGTTGTTCAAGCTTACCAGAGAGATTTAAGCTGGCTGCCGGATAATAAGGGAAGAAGGGATTTACATGTACATACCAGTATGTCTGATGGAGATAGAAGCATTGAGGAAGTTATTAAAGAAGCGGTTAGAACCGGAACTAAGTGGATGGCTATTACTGAGCACAATATTGTTTTAGGTGTAGAGAGGGCGGTTGAGCTAGGAAAGAAATACGGTGTAAATGTTATACCGGGTGTTGAGTTTGAAAGTAATGTAGTGGTACATTCAGCCCAAAGAGGATATCTAAATGGAACTAACCATATTTTAGGATTATATATAGATTATAATAATCCGCAAATAGAGGAGCTGTGCATACGCCAACATGTTACTCAACAGTTTAGACATTTGTGGCAGGTAGTTGTTTTACAGCAAGTTATCCAAGAAAAAGGCTTAGCTGTGCCGATACCAGAATACAGTGCTTTGCAAACAGATAATGGCGCTATAGATGTTATGGATGTCTCTGAATTAATATTTGGTGCTATTGAGTTAAGAAGAAAAGCGCTTGTTGAAAATGGTTTTATCCAAAAAGCAGCTAAAGCCGAAGCTGCAGCTAGTGAATTAAGAGATGGCACAAGCAATAAATTAAAAGATGAATATCTTTTACCTTTAAGGCAATTGTTTAGAGAAGCTTCTCAATCGCAAGGTCAATATCAATTGTCAGATGAGCAAAATGAGCTATTAGAAACAATATTTAAATATGCTCATCTGCAGGTAGCTTGGAATGCTCGTAAGCATCTTGCATATAATGTATTAAAGGATCAACCTGATTTAGATGAATTAACTCAAGAAATCATGTACTTTTTTGCGGCAGAGGAGCGTTCAAGTGTTGCTTATGAGTCAGCAGAAACAGTTGTTGAAACTATTGATGCAGCCGGGGGTGTGGCAGTATATGCTCATCCGGGCTGGTATTTTGCAAATTTGTTTAGAGAGTTAGACCTTGATGCTACTTTTGATAAAATTGCTGCTTTGATAAGAAGAATTCATGCAAATACACAAGGTAAACTAAAGGCAGTAGAAGTATATTATCCTTATCAAGATAGACTGAAAGGAGTAGACGACTTTGCTCAAGAAGGTAGTGAGTCTGCCAAGGTGAGATACTTTAGAGAATTAACCGAAGAATTAGGTTTATTTGCTACCGGTGGAACTGATTGGCATAGCGGAGAGAAGCATCTCCCGGAAAATAAGAGATTTGAAAATATGGGAACTGGAAGAAATTATAATTTTAATCCTTCTTATGAAACAGTATTAAATGTTCAACAAGCAGCATCTGGCTTCCAAACCTCATCTACCCGCAAAGCCCGTTTACCGGATAGGCCTCTCCAAACTTCATCCACCCGCAAAGCTTCCAGCTACTTATCATTAACTGATAGAGCTTTAACAGAGCTTCTTGCTTTGCAGGGTAGAATAGCTAATTACGATAAATTACCTCAAAGGAGCAGAAGAGCTTTATTGGGAGCATATGAGTTTACGCAAGCCCGGGCCCCGCCTTTAGCAAAATCAGTTTATGATTATTTTATAAGCCCTG